>CANQYO010000036.1 GCA_947628095.1 uncultured Bacilli bacterium
TCTTGTAAAATTTTATAACCTAAAATTACATGATTACTATGGTCTAATTTTCGTCCAATATCATGAATAAATCCAAGTGCCATTAAATAATCTTGAGAAAGTCCCATAAAGGATGCTATACGAGCGGCCGCATAACCAACATAGATTGAATGTCTAATCCATTTATTAGAATCATCAAAAAAATCTTTTTCTTCTTTAATATTTCCAAATAATAAAAGTTTTAATGCAATATCACTAGTTAATAATTTTTCTTTTCTATCTTCCATAAAACACCTCAAGAAATTAAATGATACCATAAAAAATTCCTTAAGTCAATTTACATATATAATCTTAAATGTTATAATTTAAGTGGTGAGAAAATGAAAGTAAGTGTAATCGTACCAGTTTACAATGTAGAAGAATATATTGAAAAATGCTTAGAAAGTTTAGTTAATCAAACTTTAAAAGATATTGAAATAATTATAGTTGATGATGGAAGTCCTGATAATTCTTATAAAATAATTTCAAAGTATTTAAAAAAATATAAAAATATTCTCTATTTAAAAAAGGAAAATGGTGGCTTATCAAGTGCTAGAAATTATGGTCTTAAATATGCTAAAGGAGAATACGTCTCTTTTGTTGATAGTGATGATTATGTTGAAAAGAATATGTTTGAAGAAATGTATAATGAAGCTTTTGAAAAAAAACTTGATATTTTAGTGGCTGGAGCTTTAGAAATAACAAATAACACTACTAAAGTTTTAAAACCAACTTATAATTTAAGTTCAGATTATAAAGATTATATAATGGCAAATCCTATGGCCTGTGGAAAATTATTTAAAAAAGATTTATTTCAAAAACCTTTTTTATTTACAGAAGGAATACATTATGAAGATTTAGAGTTAATTCCAAGTCTTATTTTAAAAACTAAAAAAATTGGTTACCTTGATAAACCTTTTTATAATTACATAATTAGAGATGGTTCGATTATGCATCAAGAAAAATTTAATCCTAAAATTCACGATATCATTTTCTCTTTAACAAGTCTTGAAAAACGTTTTAAAGATTATGGAGAATATAATAATTATATAAATGAATTTGAATACTTATATGTTGAGCATCTTCTTTATAGTGCTCCACTTCAAATAGCTAATTTTAAAGAAGGAAAAGAATGTTTAAACGAATTTCGAAAAATTATTAAAGACAAATTTCCTAATTGGAAAAAAAATAAATATATTAAGAAAAAAAGTAAAGCTTTTAATTTAGTTATAAATTTAAGTTATCTAGGACTAATAAAAATAATTGCTATTTTAAAAAAATTTAAATAAGGAGTTTATATGAAAGTAAGTGTAATTGTACCAGTTTATAATGTAGAAGAATATATTGAAAAATGTTTAGAAAGTTTAGTTAATCAAACTTTAAAAGATATTGAAATAATTATAGTTGATGATGGAAGTCCTGATAATTCTTATAAAATAATTTCAAAGTATTTAAAAAAATATAAAAATATTCTCTATTTAAAAAAGGAAAATGGTGGCTTATCAAGTGCTAGAAATTATGGTCTTAAATATGCTAAAAGTGATTATATTTTCTTCCTTGATAGTGATGATTTCTTAAAACCTAATTCTTTAGAATTATTATATAATAAAGCTATTGAAAAGAAGTTTGACCTTACAGTTTCTAAAACTAATTTTATCTTTCCTGAAAAAGAGCAAATAGTAGATGCTGGTATTAATCATGATTTATTAACAAAAGAAGATATTAAAAAGAATATGATTTACTTATTTCCAGCTGCTTGTGGAAAACTTTATAAACGAAGTGTAATTAAAAATTTGAAATTTAAAGAAGGAATTTGGTTTGAAGATGTTGAATTTAATTTTAGACTTTACCCTCTTTTAAATACTATTGCTTATCTTGACCAAGATACAGTTCAATATATTCAAAGAGAAAATGCTATTACTAAAACATTTAATAAGAGATTATTTAATTACATTGATAATTTTAATGGTCTAGTAGAATATTATAAAAAGAATAATTATTATTTTAAATATTATGAAGAACTTGAATATAGTTATGTTAGGTATTTATATGCAACTTTTATTAAACAATTAAGTTTTAGTCATGATAAAAAAATGTTTTCTATGGGTCTTGAGGAAGCTTTATTAAATGTTAAAAAACAATTTCCTAATTATAAGAAAAACACTTATTTAAAAAAATTTACATTTAAAAACTTTTATTTAAAACATTTTAATCGTTTTTTTGCTAAAATATTATATATAGTAAATAGATAAGAGGTATTATATGCGAACAAAAAAAATTGCTATAAATTTTATAGCTGAACTTATTCCTTTAATTATTATTTCGCTTCTTGGAATTTTTAAACTTAAATTTTTTGTTGAATTTTTAGGAGACGAAACTTTAGGACTTTATCAATTATTTAGTCAAATAATGATTTATATTGCTTTAGTTGATGGTGGTATTAGTAGTGCTCTTTTGTATTCTTTATATAAACCTAATAGTGAAAAAAATGACAAGAAAATGAGTGCTATCTTATCAGCTGGTAAACGTTGTTTTAGTATAATTGGAGCAATTATCTTTTTTATTGCTTTTATTGTTTCTTTATTTATTCCTTATTTTATAAAAGATAATTCATTTGCTAATTCATTCATAAGTATTTCTTTCCTTTTATTCTCGTTAAGTAATGTTGTTGGTTACTTCTTTGTTCCTTATCAGACAATCTTTGAAGTAAAAGAAAAAAAATATGTTACTACTCTATCTTTACAAATTGGTCAAATTCTTCAAAATGTTTTAGAAATTGTTTTATTATTCTTACATGTATCATTTTTATATATTTTAGCTATGCATGGAGTAATCAAATTATTATCTAATTTGATTATCTATATTTTAGCTAAAAAAAGCTATCCTAATATTGATTTTAATTCTAAAGAAAAAGACTTTAAATTTATTCGCCAACTAAAAGATTTACTTGTTCATAAAATAAATGGTTTAGTAGGTTCTAATATTGATATTTTAATTATAACTAATATGTTTGGACTAAAATTAGTTGCTGTTTATTCGGCTTATAACTATATTCTTAATATGATTAAAGATGTTTTAAATAAAATATCTGTTTCAATAATTGCAATTCTTGGTAACAAACTAGTTGAATCTGAAAATGAAAGTTATGCTATTTTTAAAGAAATGCGAAGCTTTTTATTCTTTTTAGCAACAACCTTATCTGTTTCATTATTATATGCAATTAACCCTTTTATAGATATTTGGTATAATGGAGATATAAAATCTAGTTCTCTTTTAGCCCTAGCCTTTGTTTTAGTATTATTTACTTTTATTGTTAAAATAGCTACAAATGTATTTATAAATGCTAAAGGACTATTTAAAGAAACTAAATATTGTGCCATAGCTGATACAATTATCAATTTAATTTTATCAATTTTATTAGCTTTTAAATTTGGAATATCTGGAGTTGTCTTTGCAACTGCTATTTCAGTTTTCATATCAGAATATATTTTAAAAACTCATGTTTTATTTAAAAACGTATTTAAAAAGAATTCTCTAACTTACTATGTTGAGAATATAAAATTCTTTTTAATCTTCATACTTGATTTAGGACTTGGTTATTTTGTAACTAACCTCTTCCCTATTTCTAATATTCTAGTTTGGTTTGCATTCTTTAGTGTTTTCACAATCTTAAATTCCTTACTTTTATTAATAATTTATTATCTTTTAAAAGAAACAAAATTTGTTAATCGATTAAAAGAACTTAAAGGAGCTAAAAATGAAAAAATTAATAATCTTAGAATCACAAAGTAATAGTTTAGGCGGAGTTTGGTTTTTCAATAAAGCCTTAGGTGAAGCTCTTGAAAAAGAAGATTTTCAAGTAGATATTGTTGCTTTAAGAAAAGTTCAAGATAAAAATATCAACATTGATACTACTTTAAATCTTCATACAATTAATCCTAATAAATGTTGGTTATTAATTCGTAAAAAAGATGTTATAGAACAAATTAAAAACTTACATTTTCTAATAGCTTTTTCTTTTTTATTAGGTTATTTTAATGAAAAAAAATCTCTTAAGGAAGATTTAAAAAAATTACAAGTATATATAAAAAATCATAAACCAGACTATATCATTGTATCTTATTATTCCCTTCTTTATGGTATACCTAAAGAATATTTAAAAAGAACGATTATTATCCAACATTCATCTTTAAAAAATGTTTTAGAACTAAAAGAATGTCCTAAAGTTTTAAAAAAATATAGTAAACTTGTCTTTAAAATGATTTGGTTATCTAAAAAAACTTGTGAAGAAGCAAATAAATTTGGTTTTTCAAATAATTTTTATATGTATAACCCTGTACGTTTTGAAACATCTAAAATAGCTGATGTTGTTAAAAATAAAAAACTAATAGCTATATCACGAATTGAAAATAAAGTTAAACGAATTGATTTAATGTTAGAAATAGTTAATAATGTTTTAAAAGATTTTCCTGATTGGACCTTTGAAATTTATGGAGTTGGAGAGTTTTCAAAGTATGGTGAAAGTATTTTAAAAGAAAATAAACAAATCAATTATATGGGAGAAACTAATAACCCAGAAGCTGTTTTACTTACTGCTTCAATTAATTTAAATACTTCAAAATCTGAAGGTTTTTCACTTAGTATTTTAGAAGCTTATATGTGTGGTTTACCAACCGTAGCTTTTGATTTTGGAGAATCAACCAATGAAGAAATAATTAATAATGAAACTGGTTATATTATTAAAAATGATAATAAAAAAGAATATGAGAAAAAATTAGCTTTTTTAATGAATAATCAAGAAGAGTTATTAAAAATGTCTCAAAATTCTAAAAAATTTGTTTCTAATTTTACAATCGAGAAAATTACATCAGAATGGTTAGAATTATTTAAAAAACTAGATAAGGATGTTGAAAATGAAAAATAAACTTAAAAATAATCTTGATAAAATTTTAATATATTTCTTTGTTTTAATTCAAATTATCTTTGATATGTTAAGAACAACTTCAATTGTTAATTTTGAAATATTTGGACTATCAATTTTAGAACTTACTAATCTTGTTTTAGTCTTCTTAATCTTTTTAATTGTACTTATAAAAAATCCTAAACATATTAAAGTATATATAATTTACTTTATAATTTTAGGAATATATATGTGTCTTCATTACTATAATACTACTCTTTTTAATATTGATGCTTATAAAAGACAAACACCTAATTTTTTATCTGAAAGTTATCACATCTTAATCACTCAAGGAATTCCACTTATTATGTTATTATCAATTATGAATACTAAAGTTTCTAAAGAAGATATTACTAAACTATTAACTTATTTAGCATTTGGTATTTCTATTTTTATTGTTTCCTTAAATATTTTGAAACTTGCTAATCTTGGTTATGGAAGTGGTCAAATTAAATATACTATCTTTGATTGGTTAACTTATAATAATAACGACTATACTGCTTTAACATCTAAAGGTTGGTTTTCGTCAACTAATCAAATATCAGCCATCTTATTCATGCTTTTACCTATAACTATTCTCCTAGCTTTTAAAGAAAGAAAAGGAAAAAATTATATCTTTTTAATCATTCAAGTAATTGCTATGTATATGTTAGGAACTAAAGTTGCTACTTTTGGAATTATTTTATCTTTTATTATGGTATTTTTAATATATATCTTTACCTCCTTAATTCAAAAAGAAAAAATGGAATTAAAGAAAAATTTACCATTAATTATTATAACTATTTTTACATTTCTTTTATTCATAGTTTCACCACTTGGTTATAAATATTTAAGAGAAAAAGAAGATTACTCTGAATTTAAATTAAACGATGATTTAAAAAATATTCAAAAACTTAACTGTAGTACTATTAATTCTACTGAAGAAAATCAAGATTTTTTAAAAAATATGATTTATAAATATAAAGATGAGATAAGTCTTCCCGATTTTGTTTTAGATGCTTATCCAGTTAATTATGATTATCATTATTGGTGTACTTTTATGCAAAGAGACGAAATTCCTTTTAATGATTTTCGAGAAATGAAAACCAATATTTTAAAAAGTATATATCAAAACAACAATAATAAATATGATAAATTTTTAGGTATGGGTTATTCTCTTAACTTTATTTACAATGAAAAAGATTATTACTATCAATTTTATATATATGGAATTTTAGGAATATTAGTTTTAATTGGACCATTTTATTTAGTAAGTATTGGAAGTGGTTTAGAAGTATTAAAAAAATTAAAACAGAAAGCAACTTTTACTAATGTTACAATTCTAATGACACCATTTATAGGACTTTTAGTTGCTATCATGTCTGGACATGTTTTAGAAAGAATTTTTCCATTATTAGTAATAGCTTTAACAACTGGTTTATCATATAAATATATTTTAGAAAAAAAATAAAAAATGCTTCATAAAAGCATTTTTTTAACTAATTATTACACGTCCATTATAATTTAAATCACCTGAATAAGTTTCACTTATCCAAATTTTTAAATCAAAGTTTTTAGTTTCTAATTCATTTAAACTATCAAGATAAATTATACCATCTGTATTTAAAGATTTAATATCCGTATTATTAATTGAATATTTTATGTAGTTGTTATTAATGTTTTTAGTTAATATATCTGGTACAATTGTAATCTTAATATCTTCTTTAGCATTGCCTGTATTTGTAACATCAAAATTATAACTTGTTAAATCAGAAATGTTTTTATCACTTACTTTTTCAAGACTTGAAAAAGCTACTTGATTTGATACTTCAATATTTTCTTTTTCCATTTCTTTATATGAAATATCAAAGACTTTAAAATTAAACCATACATAAGTTGATATTATCAAGAATAATGTTGTAATTATAATCGAAATAATATGACGACGCATAATTTTCTTATATAATAACATATAATCCCCCCAAAATATTTGTTATATTATACCATAAATAACGAAAAAAAGCAAATTATAGCCAATTTTTAAGTCAAAAAAAATAGATTAAAGTCTATTTTTTTTATTTAAAATTTAAAGTAATTGAATCTTTAATATCAAGGTGATTATAAGAAACACCACATTCCTCAAATAAAATTTTACTAACTTTTACTTCATCAGTATCTTTATACTTATCAGATAAATAAATTACTTCTTTTATTCCTGATTGAATTATTAGTTTAGCACATTCATTACATGGAAATAAATCAACATAAATCTTGGCATTTTCTAAATCTTTTCGACTACCTCGATAATTTAAAATGGCATTCATTTCAGCATGACAAACATAAGCATATTTTGTATCAATAATTGACCCTTCCCTATCCCAAGGAAAAATGTTATCAGCAAAACCATTAGGAGCACCATTGTAACCAATAGATAAAATACGATTACTTGAGTCAACGATACAAGCTCCAACTTGTGTATTTGGGTCTTTACTACGACAAGCTGACAATTTAGCAATTGCCATAAAATACTCATCCCAAGTTAAATAGTCTTTTCTAGCTTTATTAATCTTTTTCATAAATTATTCCTTTCAAACTATTATCAACACGTTCAGTAATTAATACTTCAACCAAAGAATTAATTTCAACTTTGGAATCAATAACTACTTTTAAATAATTATCGGTGTGTCCAATAGATTCATTTTCTTTATTTTCTTCTACCAAAACTAAAACTTTTTTATTTAAAAATTTATCTAAATATTCTTTTTCAAGTTCATTACTTAAATCAATTAATCTTGAAACTCTATCTTTTTTTACATTCTCAGGAACTTGATTTTCCATAACAGCTGCCTTAGTTCCTTCACGTGAAGAGAATGGAAAGACATGAATTTTAGCAAATTTTATTTTAGAAGCAAAATCTAAAGTTTCCTGGAATAATTCCTCAGTTTCAAATGGAAAACCAACAATTATATCAGTTGTTATACTAATATCAGGTCGAATACTTCTTATAGTTTTAATTTTATTTTCAAAATAATCTGTTAAATACTTACGATTCATAAGCTTTAAAATTGTATCACTTCCAGCTTGCAAAGGAATATGTAAATGTGAAACAATAATTGGATATTCTCTTAAAACTTCCAAAAAATCATCATTTAATTCAGTTATTTCAATTGAAGATATACGAAGACGTTTAAGTCCTTTAATTTTTACTAATTCTTTTAAAAGTTCAGGAAAAGAAGTCTCAATATCACTTCCATAATGACCAGTATGAATTCCGGTTAAAACTACTTCTTTATAACCATTATTAACTAATTTAGTAACTTCAGAAATTACTGTTTCTTTCTTTTTACTTCTCTGACGTCCTCTAGTATATGGAATTATACAATAAGAACAAAAGTTTTCACAACCATCTTGTATTTTTACAAAAGCTCTCGTATGATTAGACATATTTTCAATATACATATCTTCAAATTCAGAATCAAAATTAGAATATAATAATTTTTTCTTTTCCTTAGTCTCTAAATATTCTGAAACTAAATCAACTACACGTGATTTATCTTTATTACCAATAATTAAACTAACACCCATATTTTGATAATCTTTATGAGCTTCAATCATACATCCCATTACAACAATAACAGCATCAGGATTTTCACGAACAATACGATTAATTACCTTACGACTTTTACTATCACTTGTATTTGTAACACTACAAGTATTAATTATATATATATCACTTTTATCTTTAGTAATTTCATAACCCTTTTTTTTAAATTCTGATAAAATAAATTCTGATTCATAAGCATTTACTTTACAGCCAAGAGTAATTGCTTTAACTTTCATTAAGCCCACCTAAAGTTTTTTGAAATCCTTTTTCTTCTTCAAAAGAACTAATAAGATTTCGTAAATTTTCATAAGAAATTGGTCCTTCTTCTACATCTTTTAATTTCTCTAACCCATAAAGAATTTGAACTAAATTGATATTTAAATAAGGTAATATATCAGCATAAGTTTTACCGTTAACTAAAGACCAAGTACCATCTTCTTCTGTATAAAAGGTTCCTTTTAATTCATTTAACTTTGTACGTTTAAAAGGTTCTTTCTTGATAAGTTGATAAATTTTTAAAAATTCAATAATAATTTTAGGAGTTATTTTTCCACCATAAAGTATATAACAAGTAGCAACTAATTCGTCATAATTAAACAAGGTAATCACCTCCTTTTTAACCCAAATCTATATTATAAAGCATAAATATAAATCATGCAATAATGTTTACACTTTTATTTTTTATTTTTATACATTTACATAAAAAAAGAAAAAATCAATCAAGATTTTTCTTTAATTCATTTAAGATATGTAAAAATTCATTAGTCTTTCGAATTTCTTTATCTAATTTTTCTAAATTAGCTGTATTTTCTAATTGAATTTCACTTAAACTTTCAGCATCGGTATTTCCTGAATACATTTCCATTTCAAAATCATTGACATTAAAATCGGTTTCTATCTTAGGTAATTCTTCTTGATTACCATTAAATTTTTCATATAATTCATTTATTGAAATCGGTTCATCACCATCATCATCTAATGGTAATCCCTCGATTTTTGAAGTTGTACTTAATAATTCTTGATAACTGATAATGGCACTTTCTTCTTCCATTGCTTCAATACTAGTAATAGTATCTTCTAAAGAAGGTTCATGTTCTAATTCATTTTCAAGTTTTAAAAGCTCTTCTTTAGCTTTTTCAACCGGAGCCATTTCTAATTCTTCAATTGGTTCAATCTTTGTTACTAAAACATCCTCAGTCAAATTATTATCAACTTGATTATTAACTTGCAAAGGTTCTTCTTTTTCTTCAATTAAATCTGCCACTTTAACCATCATAGGTTTAGTTGAAGTTATTTCAACTTGAGGTTCAACAGTTGTAATTTGAGTAACAGCAGGAGCTGGTTCTAAATTAGTTGAAACAGGCTCAGAGACATCAAGAAATTCTATTTCTTCTTCATCTTTATTGGAATTATCAGAACCTCCACCACTTATATTGTTATCTTTTTTCTTTTCTTTATGATGACTAATAACTTCCGTAAGTGTTAATACCATTATAATTAGTACTAAACCTCCAACTACTGAAGACATTATTAATATTTCAAAATTTGTAAATAAATCCATGAAAAATCACCTCTCATATTCATAATTTATCATGCTGAGTGCACATAAAGAAGCTGTTTCCGTTCTAAGAACAAGTTTACCAAGTGAAACACTTATAAAACCATGCTCTAAAAAATATTTTTCTTCTTCTTGTGTAAATCCACCTTCAGGACCTATTACTATAATCATAGTATCATATTTTTTATTATTTTGCAAAACGTTTTTAAGGGTTGTTGACAATTCATTTACGGTACAAAGAAGTTTTAAATCATAATCTTCTTTTACTAATTCTTCAATACTTTTTATATCAAATACTTTAGGAATAAGATTTCTTTTTGATTGTCTACAAGCATCAATTACTATTCTTTGCCACCTATCAATCTTTTTTAAAGCTTCTTGATTATTTATTTTAATAATACTATTTTTAGTTTTTAAAGGAATAAATGCATGCATTCCTAATTCAACACTTTTTTGAAGTATCAAATCCATTTTATTTTCTTTAACTAATGCCTGACAAATCGTAACTTTCTTACTCATCTCATTATATGCATCTAATTCTTGTTTTATTATAACTTCAACTTCAGGAACTTTAATAATTTCACATTTATAAACTTTTTCATTATCAACTATTTCAATAAAATCGCCTAAATTCATACGCATAACATTTATTATATGATGTGATTGTTCTTTACTTAATATATATTTATCATTTTCTTTATTGGAACAAAAATAACGTTGCATATTTCCTTCTTTCTAATCTATTTATAGTTTTTTTTAATATAAGAAATAATATCTTCTTTTTTATTTAAAAGATTACCTGTCAATATTTCTATTTCTAAAGATTTATAAATATCATTTAAAAAAGCTCCTGGCTTTTTATTTAATGTTTGACATATTTCATCAACTTCTATTTGAATTTCGTTTTTAGCTTTAATTGGAAGTTCATTGTATTTTTCAGTAATTTCTTTTTTATTTAAACCCTTATTAACTCCAGCCAAAATATTAACATATAAGCCATATTTATATAAAACTAAAGGATTTAAATTATCTAATTCATATACTTTTTTAACTTTCGTGATTAATTCTTTTTCATATTTCGTAAATTTATAAAACTTTGAATCAATCATTGCCCAGATACCAATTAAATCTGAATAATCTTTTACTTTATCTAAATTTTCTAAATCTAAGGCATCTGTTAAATCTAATTTTTGAATAAGCTCAATTCCAAGCTTAGCATTACGACTTGTAAATATTTTATCTAATTCAATTTTTTTTCTTTCATAAGAGATATTTTTTAAATATTTTTTAGAATTAGTTATTCCCTCTATCGTTTCTTTTTCAATAGAAAAACAAAGTGTAGCACTAAATCTAACAGCTCTTAAAATCCTTAAAGCATCATCTTTAAAACTTTTTTCAGGACTATTAATTGTTTTTATTATTTTATTTTTAATATCTAAATTGCCATTTAAAGGGTCAATTATTTTTCCAGTTTTGTCCATGCAAATAGCATTAATTGTAAAATCTCTACGCTTTAAATCTGTATTTAAATCATCAATATATCTGATACTAGAAGGATGACGATTATCTAAATACTCTAATTCTTCTCTAAAGGTAGTTACATCAAAATTTGAATTTTTATATATAACTCTAACTGAGCCATAATTATCTTCATCATTTATTTGATGTTGAAATTTTACATTTGAAAATATTGCTGAAATTTCTTTAGGTGTAGCATTAGTTGTAATATCAATATCTTTTGAAGTAATTCCCATTAAAAAATCACGAACAAAACCTCCAACTATATATGCTTGATAACCTTTTTCTTCTAAAATACTCAAGAACTCTAAAGGTATTTCCATAAGATATTCTCCCTTCATTTTAAAAAAAACTAAAAAGTTTTTAAACTTTTTAGTTAACTGTTTGTTTTAATTGAGTTCCAGCCTTGAAAGTAACTGCTTTACGTGCAGGAATTTTAACTGTAGCTCCTGTTTGAGGATTACGTCCTGTACGAGCTTTTCTTTCAGAAACACCAAAAGTTCCAAAACCAATTAAAGTAATCTTGTCACCTTTTTTTAATGCTCCTGTAATTGCTTCAAATGTTGCATCGATTGCTTTTAGAGCATCAGATTTAGTTAATCCAGCATTTGTAGCAACTGCTTCAACTAATTCAACTTTTTTCATTATGTTCCTCCTTTATTAGTGAATAACTTTTAAGCACTATATCATGCTTATAA
>CANQYO010000037.1 GCA_947628095.1 uncultured Bacilli bacterium
TTAAAATTTCTTAAACCCTTTATTGATAAGAGTCTAAGAGATTTTTGACTTTCAAAAGTGATAAATTTGAGATTATACTATCTTTTTTGATTATTGTAAACACTTTTGAAAAATTAGAAAAGTAAGCTTCGAAAAAATAGAAAAGCAATTTTTTTAGAAAAAGTAGGTGAAAGAATTAGAGAAATTCAAATATTTTTTCCTATTTTTTTAAATTTGTGCTAAAATAGACCTTATGAAAGGATTATGAGTATGGACCAGTCTTTGTTAAATAAAATTCGTGAAAATACTGATATAGTTGAATTTATTGGCAAATATATTCCTCTTACTAAAAAAGGAAAAAACTATTTTGGACTTTGTCCTTTTCATAATGATAATAATCCATCTTTAAGTGTTTCTAGAGAAAAGCAAATATATAAATGCTTTGTTTGTGGAGAAGCTGGCAATGTTTTTAACTTTTTAATGAAATATGAAAACATTTCTTTTAAAGAAGCAGTTAGAATTATTGCTAATGAAATAGGAATAAGTATTCAAGACGAATTTAAAACTTCAGAAAATAAAAATAAAGTTTTTTATGATATATATGACATAGCTTCTAAATTTTATCAAAATAATTTATTGTCAACTGAGGGGGTTAAGGCTCGGGAATATTTAACCAATAGACATCTTGATATGAATATAATTAAAGAATTTCAAATTGGTTTAGCTTTAAATAAACGTGATAATTTAACTAAAATGTTAGTTAAGAAGGGTTATGATTTACATATATTAAATGATTTAGGACTTACGACTAATAATTATGATACTTATATAAATAGAATAATATTTCCTTTATTTGATACTAAAGGTCTTGTAAATGGTTTTTCGGGACGTATTTATAACGGGGAAAAAACAAATAAATATTTAAATTCTAAAGAAACAGTTATTTTTAAAAAAGGAGAAAATTTATTTAACTATAGTCGAGCTAAAGAAGAAGTAAGAAGAGATAAATTTGTTATTATAATGGAAGGGTTCATGGCTGTAATCAGGGCTTATACAATAGGAGTTAAAAATTGTATTGCTACAATGGGAACGGCTTTAACTACTAATCAAATAAGTTTAATAAAAAAACTTACAACGAATGTTTATTTATGTCTTGATGGAGATACAGCAGGGCAAACTGCTACTCTTAATAATGGTAAAATGTTAGTTGATGCTAATTTAAATGTTAAAGTTATTCCTTTAAGTGATAATCTTGACCCAGATGATTTTATTTTAAAATATGGTAAAGATAGATTTTATTCTTTAATCAATAGTGCTATTAATTATAATGATTTTCGAATTCAAGTTTTAAAAAAAGGGGTTAATTTTAAAAGTAGTACGGAGTTATCAAACTATATTAATTTAGTTTTAAAGGAAATTAGTACTGTAAAAGATGAAATAAAACGGGAAATTATGCTGAAAAATCTTGCTAATGAAACTAATGTATGGTATAATACTTTGGAAAAAAAGTTAAATGAATTATTAGCCAGTCAGGAAACTAAATTAAAAGAACAAGAAATTCAAGTTATTCCTAAAAAGAATAAAAAAAATAAATATGAAAAAGCAATGCAAGTTTTAATCTATTATATGCTTTTAAGTCGTGATGTAATAAACCTAGTTGTTAATAGTCATGTCTATTTTCCAATTGATGTTTATAGAATTTTAGCACGTGAAATTGAGTATTTTTATGAAAAATATGGTTATATAAACATTGCTGATTTTAAAACTTATATTGAGAATAATGAAGCATTACATGAAGCTTTCAATGAAATTATTGGTCTTGATTTAGATAGTATTCCTGACGATGCAATTATTTTAGATTATTTAATGGTAATTAAAAACTACAATAAAGCTCTTGAAATCAAAAGATTAGAGAATTTGATAATGAATGAAGTTGACCCACTTGAACAAGCTAAAATAAGTAATCAAATCATGAAACTTAAAATGGAGAGTGAAAATAATGGTAAGTGAAGTTAAAACTTTCGAAGAAAGAAAAAAATCCTTAGTAGAAGAAGGTAAGAAAAAAGGATTTGTAACTTATGAGCAATTAGCAAATGAACTAAAAGGTTTAGATGTTGATGCTGACTCGTTAGATGACTTATATAATGTTTTACTTGAAAATAAAATAGATATTACTTCTGAAGAAGAAACAGGAGAAGATGATTCTGGTATTGAAATTGAGTCTCCTGATAAAATATTAGAAGATTTAACTAATTCAAAAGATATTAAAATTAATGACCCAGTTAGAATGTATTTAAAAGAAATTGGTCGTATTAATTTGCTTACAAGTGATGAAGAATTTGAATATGCTCGTCTTGCAACTGAAGGTGATGAGCATGCTAAAACAATGTTAGCTGAATCAAATTTAAGACTTGTTGTTTCTATAGCTAAAAGATATGTTGGACGTGGAATGTTATTTTTAGATTTAATTCAAGAAGGTAATATTGGTCTTATGAAAGCAGTTGATAAATTTGACCCTGGTAAAGGTTATAAATTTTCAACTTATGCGACTTGGTGGATTAGACAAGCTATTACAAGAGCCATTGCAGACCAAGCAAGAACGATTCGTATTCCAGTTCATATGGTTGAAACTATAAATAAACTTGCTCGTGTTCAACGTCAATTAACTCAAGAATTAAATCGTGAACCAACTGATGAAGAAATTGCTAAAAAATTAGGTATATCATTAGATAAGGTTCGTGAAGTATATAAAATTAGTCAAGACCCAGTTAGTCTTGAAACCCCAATTGGTGAAGAAGACGATTCACATTTGGGTGATTTCATTAAAGATGAAAGAACTATGTCACCTGAAGAATTTACAGAAATTGGAATGTTAAAAGAAGAATTATCTGGTGTTTTATTAACTTTAACAGAAAGAGAAGAAAAAGTATTACGTTTAAGATTTGGACTTGATGATGGACAATGTCGAACTCTTGAAGAAGTTGGACAAATATTTAATGTAACAAGAGAAAGAATTCGTCAAATTGAAGCTAAAGCCTTAAGAAAATTAAGACATCCAAGTCGTTCACGTAAATTAAAGGACTTTTTAACTGATTAATGAAACTATCTAAAAGGCTACTAACAGTAGCCTCTTTTGTTCCTGATAATTCTTTTGTATGTGATATTGGTACAGACCATGCTGGTTTGGCAATTTATTTACAAGAAAATTTAAAAAATGTTAAAGTTATAGCAACTGATATTAATGATAACCCTTTAAATATTGCTAAAAAAAATATTCAAAAAGTTGGACTTCAAAAAGAAATTAAAGTTTTAAAACAAGATGGAATTAAAAATCTTGATAAAAAGGTTGATACTATTATAATTGCTGGTATGGGAGGAATTTTAATAAGTGAAATTTTAAATAGTCCTAAAGACCTTGAAAATGTTAAAAATATAATAGTTGCACCTAATAATGAATTTCCTTTAGTAAGAAAAATGCTTTTTAAGTTAAATTATACAATTGAACGTGAAAGAATAGTAATCGATAATCAAAAAAGTTATTTGGTTATTAAAGCAATAAAGGGAAAATCTTCTAAGATAGATTATTTATTTGGAACTTTAAAAGCTAATACTTTAGAAACAATTTATTATTATAATAATTTAATGAATACCAATCGCCAAGTTTTAAAAAAAATGCCTAAAAAGTATTTTTTAAAAAGATTAAAGTTAAAACATGAGAATAAAAAGATAAAGAAATTTTTATTAAGCAAAGAAAAAAATGTCAAATAATGTCAAATTTAAAATCTTTGAAATGTATATTTTTAAAGATTTTTTTTAGTAAATTTTAAAATTGGTAAGTATAAATTTCTTTTTTTCCCTAGAAAATTTAAATTTTATTTTAAAAAAACACTCAATTTTAAGATTTGTATTTTTTGTATTTATTTGATATAGTCAAGTTGTTCAGGCAATTAGATATAAAAAATTGATAATAATTAATATCTAATAATTAAATTTTATGTTTTAATATACACACACATAAACGTGTCCTATTCTTTTCGATATTGATTATTTTCAAAAATATTAAATTATTAAAAACTTCTCTTAATAATTTGGTCTATTAAAATCTTAAAATACATTTATCATCTTTCTAATTGTCTGAACTTTATTTTAAAATATTTTTATGATATATTATAAATATAAGGAGCTTTTATGGTAGATGATATTTTAAATTTTTTTTATAAAAATCGAATTTTAATAATAGTTATTATAGTTTTTTTAATTGTAATCGCGATTTTAAGTCTAGTTTTAAATAGAAATGGAGAAGAAGAAAACACTCCAAATAATTCTCTTGATACAACAACTTTAACTCTTTTTGGTTCTTTAAATGTTGAACTTGAAGAGGGAAGTGAATATATAGAACCTGGTTATTATGCTGCTGATAGTAAAGGAATTATTAAAACTGATTTAGTAATTGTTTCAGGTAATGTAGATACATCAACAGTTGGGACTTATACTATTACTTATACAATTGATGGAGTTAAAAAAACACGAACTGTTAATGTAATTGAAAAAGAAGAAGTTGAAACTGAAAGTGAAAATGAAGTTATTACCTTTGAATTATTAGGTGAAGATGCTCTTACTATTTCTCTTAATTCTGGTTATACTGAACCAGGTTATACAGCTACTTCAAGTATAGCAGGTGATTTAAAAGATTATGTTTCAGTAAGTGGAACAATTGATACTTCTTCTTCTGGAGTATATACTTTAACATATCGTTTAACATATAAAGATAAAGTTTATGAAAAAATACGTACAGTGGTAGTTTCTAATGATAATTTATCAATTGCTATTACTAAAAATACTACTAATTATACTAATCAAGATATTAAATTAACAATTAAAGTAACAGGAGATAATTTTTCTTATATAAAACTTCCAGATAATGTTTTAGTTCAAACTAAAGAAACAACTTATACTGTTTCTGATAATGGAGATTATACTTTTATTGCTTATAGTAAAACAGGAAAATCATATGAAAGAACTATAAAGATTGATACAATTGATAAAACTGCTCCTACAGGAACTTGTAATGCTACTATTAATAATACATCTACAACTATCAAGGTTACAGCAGTTGATGCCTTTAGTAAAATTAAAAGTTATACGTATTATGATAATGGAAAAATAATTGCTACTTCAACTGATAAAAGTTATGTTGTAAATCGAAAAACTAGTAACGTTATTACAGTTAAAGTAATTGATAATGCTACTAACGAAAGAATATTAGTTTGTACTGTAAAATAATTAGAGAATTTCTAATTATTTTTATTAGTAAGAGAATCTTTAAAATAAGTAAATTATTTGATATAATTTATTTATTAAGATTGGGAGAATTTATGAAAGAAGAAATTAAAAATTTAAAAAAAATTGAACTTCATTTGCATTTAGATGGTTCTATTTCTATTCCTTTAGCAAGTAAATTATCAGGACTAAGTGAAAAAGAAGTTAAAGATAAAATTGAAGCACCAGCTAAGTGTTTAAATTTAAAAGATTATTTAAAGAGATTTGATTTTCCTATTAGACTTTTAAAGTCACGAGAAAATTTAAAAATAGTTGCTGAAGATTTAGCTAAAAGATTAGCTGCCGATAATATTATTTATGCTGAAGTTCGTTTTGCTCCTCTTTTATTAAGTAATGAAAATTTATCTTATGAAGATATTATCGATTGTGTTTTAGAAGGAGTTAGAAAAGTTAGTAAAATTAAAATAAAACTAATATTATGTTTAATGCGTGGAGCATCATATGAAGAAAATTTAAAAACAATTAAAGTAGCTTATAAATATTTAACTAATGGAGTAGGTGGAATAGATTTAGCAGGTGATGAAAGAACATATGAATTAAATGAATACAAAGAATTATTTAAAATTGCTACAGATTTAAATATTCCTTTTACAATTCATGCTGGAGAGGTTATGGAAAGAGATATCAAATTAGCAATAGACCTTGGTGCTAAAAGAATTGGACATGGAGTTAAATCTATCAATGATAAAAAATTAATTGAGTTAATTAAGAGTAACAATATTTTACTTGAGATTTGTCCTACTAGTAATATTCAAACTAATGCTTTTAATAAATATCATAATCACCCCGTCTATACTTTATATAAAGAAGGAGTTAACATGTTGATTAATACTGATAATATGGCTGTTTCTAAAGTAAATTTATCAGAAGAATATCAAAAATTACTAACAACATTTCCATTTACAATTTCCGATTTTAAGAAAATGAATATCAATGCTTTAAATTATACTTTTTTAAGTAGTAAAGAAAAATTAGAATTACTTGAAGAATTAATGAAATAAAATAAAGGAGAAAAAATGAAATACGAAGAAGAATTAAAAGCAGTATCTCTTATAAACTTAATTGATGAAACCAAAACTGATTTACTTTATGAAGAATTAGAAGCTTGTGATGTTATAGATAATTTTAGTAAAAAATTGAAAAAAATCTTTAAAAATAAAGCAGATATTACTGCTAATATTCTTAGTTTAATTGAGAGATTAGAAGATAAAGATATCTTTTTAGAAAATTATTTATTAACTAGTGAATATAAAGATAATGAAATTAGAATAATAATTTCTGATTATTTGAATTCTTTAAAAAAAGTTTATTTTTCATTTCCCGTTGTTTTAAAAAAGATAAAAGGAAATTATAAGTTATACAATTATTTATCTTATGCTGATAAAACAAATTTAGATAATATTAAAAAACTTCGTGAAAGAAATCCCAAAGTTCTTTTGTTGGTTGATGCTAATATATTAACTCCAGAATTTATTTTAGAATGCATGCAAGAAAGTGATTTTGTTAGTCAAATATTTGCAGGTTTTTATGGAGTTTCTAATTCCTTATATTTATTTTCCGATAAGTTTTTAGGTAATAAAGAAATTGAAAAGCTTTTATATCGTGAACTTAAAAAAAGTTTAGATAATGATATTAATACTTATCTTACATATTCGTCACTTGCTAGAAATAATCTTAATTTAGCTAAATTAGTTTTAAAGAAAGAACCTAATTTTTTAAAATATGTTGGAGATAATGTTTTAAAAAACAAAAGTATTATGAAAAAAATGCTTGATATTAATGAAGATAATATTATGTATTTTAATGCTAATTAAAATATAAAAAATTTATTTAGGAGGTTTTATGATTAAATATCCAAAGAAAATTGTATTAGGTGATACTATTGGTATAACTGCAACTTCAAGTGGAGTTAGTGAAGATTTTGATAAAGAAAGATTAAATTATGCTATTAATAATTTAAATAAATTAGGGTTTCAAGTTCTTAAAACTAATAATCTTTCCAAAAATTCAAAATTTGCAAGTTCAAGTGGCAAGGTAAGAGCCAAGGAATTTATGGACTTATGGCAAGATTCTAATGTTTCAGTAATTGCTCAAGCTCGTGGGGGAGAGCTTTTAATGGAAATGTTACCTTATATAGATTCTAATATAATAACTAGTAATCAACCAAAATGGGTAACGGGTTATTCTGATTGCAGTTTACTTAATTTTTATTTAACAACTAATTTTAATATAGCAACTTTAACTTGTGATAATATTTTAAATTTTTCAGAAGAAAAGTTAGATAAGTCTTTGAAAGACCAATTAAGTTTATTGCAAACAACCAAAGATTTTACTTTTAAAAATTATGATTTATGTGAAGGAAGTGAGTATAAATCTAAAAAGTTACCAACTGATAGTTATAATTTAATTCAAATAGTTAAATACAAACATTTATATAATAAAAAAGAAGATTATCTAAGTGGTATTTTAATTGGCGGATGTTTAGAAACATTAGTAACTATCGTTGGAACTAAATATGATAAGACTGTAGATTTTTGTAAACAATTTAAAAATGGTATGCTTTGGTATTTAGATATCTTTGATTCTAACCCTCTTGCTTTAGAAAGAATTTTATTTCAAATGAAAGAAGCAGGTTGGTTCTTTAATGCTAATGGCTTTTTGATAGGAAGAACAAGAGCAATTGCGAATGTTTTAGATTTAACACGAATTGATGTGTTGCATAAAATTTTTGATGATATGAATGTTCCTGTGATTTTAGATGTTGATATTGGCCATGTTAAGCCTATGTTTTCAATTATAAATGGTAGTTTAGGTGAATTTAAGTATAAGAATAATAAAGGAGAATTAAAGCTAATAAGAAAATAAATTAAAATCAAGGTGATAATATGAATGTTGAAAAAATTGGTAAATTTATAGCTTTACTTAGAAAATCTAAAAATATGACTCAACAAGAGTTAAGTCTTAAATTATTAACTTCAAGAGAGAATATTTCTAAATGGGAACGAGGTATTAATATGCCAACTCCTGATTCTTTAATGTTACTAAGCGAAATATTTGATGTCAGTGTTAATGAGATTTTATTAGGGGAATATAAAAATATAGATAATCAAAAAGAAATAGATAATGTTTCTGTTAATATATTGAAAGAATATAATAAAAAATTAAAAAAATTATTAACTGTTTTTGTAATAGAAATAGTTATTGTTGTTTTATCTTTCACTGGTTATTTTATATATAATACTAATAATCAAGAAATTTATTTAGTAAATGGAGAAGGAGATTTAGAATTAAATGAAGGTTTAGCTTTTTTCTCACCTAGTAAGTCATATTTAAAACTTGGAAATCTTCAAGAATTTGCATCTAAAGATAGTAAAGTAGAATTACATTATATTAATAATCAAGAAGATAAATTAATTTATGAAACTAATTCTTTAGACTATGTTTTAATTTCTAATCAAAAATTTGATGATTATATAGATTATAAAAATCTAAAGAATATTATTAATAATAGTTATTTAAAAATTATAAATCAAGAAGATAAGCAAGAATATTTTATTAAATTGAATTTTAAAAAAGAGTATATATAAGGCTTGGACCTTAGAAGTCCTTTACTTTTAGTTATTTAAAAATTAAACTGAAAGTGAAAGGAGGAGTTATGAGTAAAAGAATAATTAATTATTTAAGCATATTATCTTTAATAATTTTCTTTTTATTATTAATCATTATTGATTATTTTCCTATAAGTTATTTTTCATCTCCAGATAATTACTTTTTATTTTTAGTTAGTCCCTTTATTTTTCTTTTAAGCTTATTTTTAACTATAGAAAGAAAAAATAAAAAGGAGATACTTATTCTAATATTAGTTTTATATAGTCTGTTTCTAAGTGGAATAATTTTAAATAATTCAGTTTATAGTGTAACTTTTAATGGTTATAGATTTGGGCAATTTAATTTAATTCCTTTTAAGTCTATTATAAGTACAATTAAAGATAGTAAACTTTATGGAGTAATACCAACTATTAAAAATTTTGGCTTTGAAATTTTGAAATTTTTACCTTTTATAATTATCTTGCCAGAAGTTTTTCCTAAATTAAAAAAAGGTTATCTTTTAATTTTCATTATAGCTTTTTTAAGTATCACATACGAAGCTTTGGAATATGTTTTAGGTCTTGGTGTTTTAGATATTGATGATATTATTTTAAATCTTTTATTTTCTTCTATCTTTTATTTATTAATTTCTAAAACTAAACTTCAAGTATGGCTTTCTAAACTATTAAATTTTACTTTTAAAAAAGATAAATTTGGCATTGAAACGAAGAATTTTACTTTAAAAGTAAGTTATAAATTTTTTAATGTTATTTATTATATGTTATTTTCACTTTTTTTAGTTTCTTTAACATTTAATTTAATAGTTTGTGTTTCTAATTTAGGAAATAAAGTAACTGTTTCAGGCTTAATTAATTGTAATAATGCTGAATACTTAATAACTGAAAAAGACAATTATCGTTTTTATTCAACTTGTAAAGGTAATTTTAATGTTGTAGTTAATAATCTTCAAAGTATGAGTTTGGAAGCATATATTTTAGGACGAGCAGGGAATATTCCTAAAGAAGTAGAAAAAAAGTTTAATATTCGAAAAGAAGCAGTTTTTACTAATATTAAAGTAAAGGAAAATAATTTACTTGGTAAAATTAAAATTAGGAATAATACTTATTTTTATAATATTGAAGATATTAGTTTTCAAAAAGATGGAACATGGTATAGTAGCTATAAAGAATATTTACAAACAGGAAGATATTTATCTTATTATGAAAAGATTGATAGAATATTAGAAAATGTTTATGTTGCTTATGATTTTTCAATTGCTAAAGGTAAAGGTTTTAATAAATTAACTTGTTATAATTCAAATTCTTTGGAAGAATATTATTTATCTTCAAAATATAAAATTACGAATAATACTTGTAAGTTTCTGAAAAATACAACTGAAAAATAAAAAACATGAGATTTAATTTCTCATGTTTTTACTTTTAATTATTTACAGAGTGTACAATCATAGGTGTTTTAGAAGTAATGACATCAAATCTATATCCATTACTTTTTCCATATTGAATTATATCTCGAAGAGCATTTTTAGTAGTTGTTTTAGTATCATGCATTAAAACCATATTAATTCGATTTTTACTTAGACCACGTATTACATTATTATAAACAGCACTTGCACTGGAAGCTCCACCAGCATCATTTGAATCAACATTCCAATCATAATAGTTATAACCACGATTTTTAACTTCAACAACTAATTTACTCATAATTCCTTTACTATAATTTCTACTAACTGTATTACTACTACCACCAGGGAAACGAATGATTTTTGACTCTTGACCAGTAATTCTTTTAACTCGATTTTGAACTGTTTGTAAATCATTGAAATAAGCATCAACAGAACTATAAACGGTTTTATAATTATGACTAGCTGTATGAAGGGCAATAGAGTGTCCTTCGTCATAAGCTCGTTTTATTAAACTATCAGGACCAGAAGCTGTAACAAAGAAAGTAGCTTTAACTCCTTCAGCTTTTAATATATCAAGAATAGCACTAGTAGTTACTGAACTTGGACCATCGTCAAATGTTAAATATATAACTCCATTTTGAGAGGCGGGAACACTTGGTGTAGCAGGTTTAACATATTTTATAACGTTTACTTTTCTAGTAATTGTTGTTTTATTATTGCTACTATCTATAACTTCATAAGTTACAGTATAAGT
Source organism: uncultured Bacilli bacterium (assembly GCA_947628095.1). GTDB lineage: Bacteria > Bacillota_I > Bacilli_A > RF39 > UBA660 > RUG591. The sequence goes on from CANQYO010000037.1 coordinate 11,085, forward strand.
TCCAACTTGACTTGATTTAATATTATTAGTAACTTTAACTTCTAAAGCTTCGTCACAGTTATCAGTAACTTTATAACCAGGGTCTTTAAATGTATTATTTTGATAAATTGTATAAGTACTTCCACCAACTAATTCTAACTTAGGAGCCTCAAGGTCTTCATAAACTAAATTTCTTTCGATAGTAGTTATATTTCCACTTTTATCTTTTACTGTATATATAACTTTGTTTTCTTCTTCTTTCGTTTCAATATTTTTAGTTAAATCTCCATCTAAATTGTCAATGGCTTTAGCACCTTCGTCAACATATTTTTTATTTGGACAAACTGAAACTTTTTCGGCACCATTTAAAGTAATAACTGGTTTTTCTAAATCTTTTACAATGACGGTTCTAGTTATTTCTCTTTCAACTAACATTTCTTTAATTTTATAAGTTATTTTGTATTCTCCAAGTTTATTAGAATTAACTTCGCCTGAAATAATTATATCTTTAGAAACATCTTTTCCTAAGTAATTGGCTTTAGCTTTTTTTTCTTGATAGGTACTTCCTATATTTATAGTTTCGGTTTTACTACCATTAAGATTTATTTTTAAACTAAAAGTAAAGTAGTAAATAAAGACAAGACTTAATATTAAAATTAAAGTTAGGAAAATAGGAATAATAAACTTTGGTTTTCTATTTTCATTATTTTCTTCTGTTTTTATTTCTTCCTTTTTCTTTTCAGTTTCTTTTTTAGTATTTTGCTTTTTAACTTCCTCTAAAGAAGTATTTTTATCTTCTTTTTTTTCTTCTTCAATTTTTACTTGTTCTTCTTTTATTTCTTTTACATCTTTTTTAGTAGTATTTTTTTTAGTATTAGTATTTTTGTTTTTTTGCTTTTTCTTATTTTTGGTATTATTTTTATTAGAATTTTTTTTCTTTTTTGGTATAACGTTGTCTACTTCCATTTTACTTCAAACTCCTACTTCTTTTTTCACGTCTTATTATAATTGTTTGAGTAAAAAATGTCCATAGAATTATATAAAAAAAACAAAATTCGACACATGAATAAAATATAATAAGTTTGTTCATGTGTTTTTTTGATAAGAAATCAGAAAAAAGGGACTTGAAAAGAATGAAAATTTGTAGTAATATTGAATTAGAAAATAGGGACAAGGAGGTAAG
>CANQYO010000038.1 GCA_947628095.1 uncultured Bacilli bacterium
CCTTTATTTTATGGGCTTTTTATCTTATATTTTTATTTTAGAGATATACCCGGACTTTTTGAATTTAATTCAGTCTTTTTTTAGATTTTATATAATTTTTTTATTTAAAATCTTTTTTATATTTTATGTTAATAAATTGTTTTTAGTAAAAATATTAGTTAATAAAAATATTCAAAATAAAAAATCTATATTAAACTAACTTAATTATAGATTTTTATCAACATTTTTGTGGAAAAAATTTATTCTAAACTATTTTTTTCAACTTTTAAATTTTTTTCATAAATTGTTAATTTTTCTTTATTATCACATGTTACTAGTAACAGTTCAAAAGGATTTTTGTATCCTTCATTTTCAAGTCTTTTAATAAGCCACTTTTTATCATGACCAATGATTTTTAAATTATCTTCCATAATATTTCCATCAATAACTAGATTTGCACTTAAACCATTTTCACTTACTTTCAATTTCATATCATTTGGTGTAACTGGACTATATTTAGCTTTAGGCAAAAAACTAATTTTTCCACTAGGTTCCATAATTGCATAATTAATATATGATAAATCAAAATAACCACTTTCTCTAGCATCTTGTAATAAGTCATTAACATCAATTTTACACTTTTTTAATTGCTCTCGACTAATTTTACCATCACTCATAATAACCACGGGAAATCCGGTAAAAAAACGTCTTGCAACTATACTTTTAGCTGTAATAAAAGAAACTAAAAGAGAAAACAAGCCATAAACACTCATTGAGATTAAACCACCTAAAATTGATATATCTTTATTAACTGTCATTTCAGCTGCAATATTTCCAAGTGATAAACCAATTATATAATCAAATATATTAAGTTCACTAATTTGTTTTTTACCCAAAGCTTTAATTACCAAAAAAAGATATGTAACAGCAATACTTCCTTTTAAAGCCATCATTAATAAACTATTTAACATGCTTTTCACCATTATTAAGATACCTAAATTTTAAAAACTTATACTAAAAAAAGCTATAATGAAATAATCTGTTTCTTTAAAGCCTTTATATTTATTTTTAACTTAATTCTAATTTATAAGGATTAGTCTCTCGTCCATTTCCACTTACTATTTTGACATTTGATTTTAAAGCAATTGAAGGACGAATAGACATACGAATTGAAGTAGTCCAACTATCTGCAAAAAGACCAGCCGATGCCCAACCTCCATAACTTAACTGCATAGCCATATTATAATCAACAGTGGCAGGTGTTATTGACCAACTACTTACATCTTTAGCATCTTTTGATGTTTCTCTAAGCCATGATGGAAGTCCGGCTGTTGTATTAATGTTTTTTGTCCAATACGAACTATCTAACATAAAAGCAAAATCAGATATATAAGGTAATCCTATCTTTCCTGTCCAAATTGTCTGATTTCCAGTCCAAACAGAACAAGTTTCGTTACTTTGAATTGCTTCTTGATTATTATTTTCTTCTGGTCCTATTCCATTAACACAGCCTGATATATTTCTCTCATCTTGAAAAGCTTTTTTAACTGTTGAATCATTATTAACACTGCCTAAATAATATGTCGTTTTTTCTCTTAACATACTTTTAGTATCTTCTGATAAATAACTTAAATATCCTTTTGTTCCTTTACTATCTTGCTCAGTATTTAAGTAATATTGAAGTCCTGCTTTACTCCAATCATTTTTATCGGTAACACCATCTATATAGTTCCAATAAACTGCCTCAGGATAGAGATTATAATTTGTAGAAATTTTATATGTAGTTTCATTTATCACATAATCATTTGGTATCACACTTCTAGGCAAAACTTCATTTCTAACTAACTTAACATATTCTTCGCCATCTTCTTTGAATACTCCTATTATTCTCCAAAGTTCGCCATTTTCTTCATTATCTGTTAATTCTACATAATTATTGGCTTTTACTCCAGAATATCGATATTCTCTTATCTCACATGAACTTATACTTTCACATTTATTACTATCGTTATCTATAGCTATCATTTCTCCATTATTATAAGCTTTTTCTTTTAATTCTTCTATCATTGTTTTATTATCTAAAGTTTTCTCTACAAAGTCTCCACTTACATTTACTTTAATACTTGCATAAACATCATTATTCCACTCTTCTTGTTTATAGTCATTAGTATCTAAATTTCCAACACTTGTTTCTTCACCTATCCACATATATAATTTATAAGTTATTTTTATCTCTTCTCCCGTATCTTTTTCTATCTTATCTACCCATATTTTTTTATTATTTATTGTTTGAAATGACTTATTATCAAATAAGACTTTTTCTTCTCCAGTTCTATTTTCTACTAATCTAAACTTTAATAAATCGTCATTTATTCTTGTTTTCTTACCAGCTACTACATCTCCATAAGTTAAGGTTATATCATACCATATATCTTTTTTTGTATATTCATTCTTCCCATCTATTGTAAATTCAAAATAACTGTTGGGGTCATACTCTTTTCTTGGAACTGCATTATCTAAAGTTAAAACATTAGTTTCATTATAATGCATATAAATATCTCCAGCTATTAACATATTGTTATTTTTGCCCACTCTAGTTAAAGATACAAAACTATATGTTATTCCAAATGTTAACATCAATACACCAAATATAGCTACCATTAAACCTATTCTTTTATTCTTCATTTAAATCCCTTCCTCGCAAAGACAACACGTATTATTAATACGTATCTAATATATCAAAAAATACACGTATTGTCAATACGTACTACCTTGATTTAAATTTTTTTAATAATAAAATTATGAATGGGTGGTAGCAATTATGAAGATTGTTTTAAACGATTATAATCCTAGTGAAATTATTAGATTTATTAGACAAAGTACCGACCTTACTCAAAGACAATTTGGTAAGAAAATAGGTAAAAGTGAAGATACTGTCCAAAGTTATGAACTAGGACGCAACAAAATGACTTTAAATAAATTTTTAGAAATTGCTAAAATGTTTAATATAAAAGTAACTATGGAAGAAGATAAGACTAAAAAATAAAATCTATTCTAGATTTAATATAATCTACAATAGATTTTTTAATTACCAAAAAAATATGTAACAGCAAAACTTTCTTTTAAAGCCATCATTAATAAACTATTTAACATGCTTTTCACCATTATTAAGATACCTAATTTTAAAAAAACTATACAAAAAAAGCTTAGAGTAATCTAAACTTTTATTTAAATAAACGATTTATTTCTTCATTTAAGTTTGATTTTAATAAATAATCACTAAAACCATCTTCAATAAAATGTTCTTTAATGAATTCTGTATCTTTATCAAGCATTACAATAACTGGAATTTTAAATTTTGGATTTTTCTTAAGTTTTTTTAAAATTTCATAAGCTCTTATATCTAACATATCATCAATCAAAATATAAGAAAATTCTTGACCAACTCTAATTCTATCAATTATATCATTTCCTGAAATTGAAGTTTCAACATCTCGACCTTTTTTATTTAATATCTTTGTTATATTATTTAAAAATTCTACATCATTAGAAGCAACTAAAATTGTATTTTTATTTAAATATTTATCAAGTGAAATTGCTTCTTCTTCCATTATTTTTTGGTCAATTACAAATTTTATTTCAGTTCCTTTATTCTCTTCACTTCTTATAGTAAAGAAACCTCCTAATTTATTAACAATTTTTTTAACAGTATTAATATCAACATTTTTAGTTTCAATTCTTTTCTTGTCTTCTTCAGTTAAAGGTTCGTCAACTAATAATAATCTATTTACTTTTTCAATTCCCATACCACTTCCAGAATCTGAAACTGTTATTACTAATCTACACATATCATATTTTACAATAGCGTTTATAGTTAACTCTACAAAGCCAGAGGTTGTATATTTAATAGCATTATCAAGAAGTGAAAGCAATACTTGTTCTAATAAACTAGAATCTCCAAATAAATATTCAGGTATGATATTATTTATATTAACACGAAAATCAACATTTGGTTTTAATTCTTTTTCTTTTATTATTTTTATTTTTTCAACTAAATTTCTTAAATTATATTTATTACTAATTGGTTTTATATTACTATTAGTTAAAGTTGCAACATCCATAATACTATTAGATAAAAAAGCAAGAGTATGTGCATCATTATTGATTTCAATTAAATTATTTTTTATATTTTCACTTTTTTGGTCAGGACTAGATAATTCTATTATTCTTTGAATTGGTCCTTTTAATTGACTAGATATGGAAAAAGTAAAATTAGATTTTTCCTCAGTTATTTGATTTATAAGTAATCTATTTTTATTTAATTCATTAATTATCTTAACATCAGGATTTTCAATTGTAAAATACATTAAGAAAGTTACAAAAGCTTCACCAAACGTAATCAATAAAAGTCCAGGATTTAATCTTTGAATTGTTAATATTACACTTCCAAATAGAATGAAAAAGAAAAGTGGTAAATATTTTTTTTGTTTAACTTGTTTAATATTTTTAAATAGACAAAATAGCATTATCAAGATAAAAACAAGAGAAATTACTGTAATATATTGAGTAGCTGGTCCATATGAATAAACTACTCCAGTATGATAATACAATGGAAGAGTTGAAGCTAAAAATATCAAAACAACATATGAAATAAGAAATACAGGGTTCAGTTTTTTCATATTAATTTTAGGAAAAGATATAACTACAACATATAATGTAAATAACATAATCCAAGTTATTAAATAAATTAAATATAATCTTGAAAAGATAAAATTAGGTAAAGGTGTTCTTTCATAATCAACCATGAAATAATAACAAGGAAGTCCTATAACCGTTCCAAATAAACTTGTAACTATTAACCAAGAATATATCTTATTTTCAAGAAGCTTTAATCTTGGTTTAGAAAAATAAACTACTGTTAATAAAGCTATAAAAAAGAAACTACAAAAAGTAAAAGCTATTCCAACCGTCATATTTAAATCACCATTTTGATTATATCATATTATAAAAAAAGAGAAAATAATATTTTAAAATTTACTTTCTAAATAATTTTAAATGTAATTATTTTCTCTATTAATATTATTTTTTTTATACTCTTTTTTTAACAAAACTCTTTTTTAAAGTTTTTTCATTTTCTGTTTCAGTAAAATCAATTACTAAACGAGTTGTATCAAGACTTTCCATAGCACTTGATTTTAATTTTTTATAATCTACTTTTTCCATTAAAGTATACGGAACAGAATCAACATATCTAAACCAATATGGTTTTTCACGTTCAGGTAACATTTTATCACAATATTCTTTTATTTCTTCATGAGCTCTTGCCTTATCTACTCCATCTTTTAAAACAATATATGCCATTGGTAATTCACCAGTTAATTCTAAATTTTCAGGAATTCCAATAACAGCACATTTATCAACAAAGGATAAATTTTCAATTGCATTTTCTATTGCAACTAAAGATACTGTATGACCATCTGGTCGCATGATAGCTCTTGTAATTCTATCAGCAAAATAAACACTTCCATCTTCAGTCATATAACCTGTATCACCTGTTTTAAACCATACTCTATCACCAACTCTAAAGAAAGCTTGATTAGTTTGTTCTGGTTTATTCAAATAACCATTAGCATGTGTGATTGAAGATACATATATTTCGCCCTCTTTTCCATAAGGTAACTCTTCAAGAGTTTCAGGGTCAAGAATAACTACAACATTTTGAGCAAGAGGAATACCGGTTGAACCAGGTAAATTATTTTCAGGAGCATTTGTTGTTGTAAACCCACCAGCATGTTCAGTTGAACCAAGTCCAATTTTAACTGCTGGTCCACCTCTTGATTTAAAGACAGTATCTATTTCTACTTGCTTAGCAGGAGACATCTTATCTCCACCACTTATAAAGTTCTTAACGTGTGAGAAATCAACACTCATATGCCTTAAAGCATACTTTTTAGTTTCTTCAAAATGACGAGGAGAACCCATAACATGAGTTGGTTTATATTTTAATATATACTTTGGCATTTTCTTTAATTCAGGTGATGGTATTAATTCAATTTTTATTCCATTAGACATTGCATTATGCATACCACTACTAGAACCATAAGCTGAAAAGAAAGGAACATTTCCAAGGAATACTTCTCCTGGCTGAGGTTTAATTCCTGAATATTTTATTTGAAGATTTTGACCATTATAACTTTCATTTCTAAGTTCTACTCCCTTTGCAACACCTGTTGTTCCAGATGTATAGACAATAACAGCTGTTGCATCCTTTTCATAAGGAGCATCAGGAATTAATTCAATACCTTCTCCAAGTTTATAAAAATCTTGATAGCTCATATATTTACCATGTGTTTTTACAGGTTTAAAAGCTACCCTAAGAAAAGCTTTTTTAATTGGACTAACTATTGAATTAGAAATACCAACAGAAATTATTTTTTCAAGATTACTCCTTGAAGCTATTTTTTCAATATTATTATAGCAATTATCAACCATGAACATATATCTAGCCCCTGAATCATTTAAATATTCTAAAATACGTTCAGCATTATTTCGTGGTTCCATTAAATCTGGAATAGCTCCAATTTTATTTAAAGCATAGAAAATATATACAAATTCAGGAACATTAGGCATACACATTGCCACATGACTACCTTTTTTAATTCCAAGAGCTACTAAAGACCTAGCACATCTTTCTATTTCTTTTAACATTTGTTCAAATGTTATAGTATTATCAAAATAACCTAAAGCTGGTAAATTTAAATAATTAAGTGAGTTTTCTCTCAATACTTGCCACATTGTTGCTTCTCTTATTGTATCAGTACGAGCACTTTCAGGATAATATCTCCACCATGGTTGGTCAATTGAAGGATACCCTGTTTTCATCTCCTTACTTCCATCTTTATTAATTTCTAAATTAGAATTAATTTTAGTTAAAGTTTCTATTAATTTTTCTTCATTGATATAAGTTATTTTTCCCATATTCAACCTCCTAATTCAATTATAAGAAAAAGATGTAAAATTAGCAATAAAAAAGACAATAATTTTACTTATTGCCTTCATTTTTTTAATATGCTATTTTATGTTATTTTTTTATATTATTTTTTTTACTTTTATTTACTTTATTACAAGTTTACCATCACGATAATCAAAGATAATTGTTTCACCATAACTAATTTCTCCACTTATAAGTGCAGTTGCAAGTAAAGTTTCTAAGTTATTTGATACAGCTCTTTTCAAAGGTCTAGCTCCATAATTTACATCATAACCTATATCAACTAAATAATCTTTAGCTTCTTTAGTCAACATAAGTTTAATATTTTTATCACGAAGTCTTTCTTCAATTTCAGAAACTATCTTATCTAAAATACTATAAATTACTTCTTTAGATAAAGGTTTAAAAATTATTACCTCATCAATTCTATTAATAAATTCAGGTCTAAACGTTCTTTTCAACTCGTCTATTACTTTTGAATTTTCATTATTAAGAGCATATTCACTTCCTAAATTACTTGTCATGATAATAATAGTATTTTTAAAATCAACTGTTCTACCATTACTATCAGTTACACGCCCATCGTCTAATATTTGTAAAAGTAAATTTAAAACTTCTGGATGGGCTTTCTCTATCTCATCAAATAAAACTATGCTATAAGGATTTCTTCTTACTGCTTCTGTTAATTCGCCTCCTTCTTCATAACCAACATAACCTGGAGGTGAACCAATAAGTCTTGAAACACTGAATTTTTCCATGTATTCACTCATATCGATTCGGACAATATGACTTTTATCGTCAAATAATTCATAAGCTAAAGTTTTAGCAACTTCAGTTTTACCAACTCCTGTTGGTCCTAAGAAAATAAAGGAACCAATTGGTCGATTAGGGTCTTTAATACCACTTCTACTCTTAAGAATACAATCTGAAACTTTCTTTAAAGCTTCGTCTTGTCCAATTACATTTTTTCGCATGTTATCATATAAACCTAATAACTTCTCTTTTTCACTTGATACAAGTTTAGTTAAAGGAATATTAGTTAATTTAGATATAACATAAGCAATATCTTCCTCATTAACTGTATCACTTAAGATACAATTCTTTTCTGTTTTATTTAATTCTTCAAGTTCTTTTTCAATTCTTGGAATTTCTCCATGACGATATCTAGCTGCTGTCTCTAAATCATAATTATTTTCAGCTGTTTGAAGTTTAAATTTGGCTTCTTCTAACTCTTTCTTTTTAGCTTTAACTTTATCATTTAATTCTTTTTCACGTTGCCAATCTTCTTTTAGTTTAGCTTCTTCTTTTTTTAAAGATACTAATTCATGTTCAAGTTCGTCTAGTCTATTTTTAGATAATTCGTCTTTCTCTTTCTTGATTGCTTGTTTTTCAATTTCAAGTGATAAAATTTTTCTTGTAACTGTATCAAGTTCGTTAGGAACAGAGTCCATTTGTACTCTAATTGTTGCACAAGCTTCGTCTATTAAATCAATGGCTTTATCTGGTAAATATCTATCAGTTATATAACGATTAGATAAAGTAGCAGCTGCAATTATAGCTTTATCAGTAATAGATACACCATGATGAATTTCAAAACGTTCTTTCAAACCACGTATAATTGTAATCGTGTCCATAACACTTGGTTCACTTACTTTAATTTTTTGAAAACGTCTTTCTAAAGCTCCATCTTTTTCAATAAACTTACGATATTCATTTAAAGTAGTTGCTCCAATTACATGAATTTCTCCACGAGCAAGCATTGGTTTTAAAATATTGGAAGTATCCATAGCTCCTTCTGCTCCAGTTCCAACTATCATATGAATCTCGTCAATAAACATGATAATTGAACCTTCGCTTTTTTTAATTTCTTTTAAGACATTTTTAAGACGTTCCTCAAATTCACCACGATATTTAGCTCCAGCTATTAAACTAGCTAAATCAAGTTCCCAAATTTTTTTATCTTTTAAACTATTAGGAACATCTCCAGAGATAATACGATTAGCAAGTCCTTCAACAATTGCAGTTTTACCAACACCAGGTTCTCCAATTAAAACGGGATTATTTTTAGTTTTTCTAGATAAAATACGAGTAATACTTCGAATTTCTTCATCACGTCCTATAACAGGGTCAATTTTACCATTTTTAGCATCTTCTGTAATATCACGACCATATTTTTCTAAAACATTAACATTCTCGTCATTATTTTCAAATTGCATAATTCCATCTCCTTTTTTATAATTATTAATTTCTTCAAACTTTAAATTTTTAAAGAAATTTTTTTCAATACTAATTATAGCATCTTTTTAGCACTTGTCAATATAGAGTGCTAATTTATTTCTAAAATAAAATAGTATAGAACTAATACATGTCAACTATACTATTTTTCAAACTTATTTTCTATTATCTAAAATTTTTAATTTTCTTTTATTTCACTTAGTAAATTATCATATTCTTTTAATTTATCATTTAATCTAAGCTGACATTTTTTAAATACTTCGACTAATTCACTTATATTTTTATTTTTTTGAGCATTATATAATGCCTTTTTATACTCTTCACTATATTCATTGTCAATCGCAATCAAATCTATATTTCTTTCTATACATTGTTTCAATATTATAAATCTACCTATTCGACCATTTCCATCCTGAAAAGGGTGAATAAGTTCGAATTTATAATGAAATTCTGCAATATCATTAATAGTAACATTTTCTTTTTCATTCCAATCAGAAATCAAATTAAACATTAAATTATCAACTTCCAAAGGAGATGCTAATTTTAAATCTACATTTCTTAATTTATTTTCATATTGTTTCCACATTCCAACATTATGAATTTCTTCGTCAACTGAACCTTTTTTTAATAATCTATGCCAATTAAATAACATAAACTTATCTATTTTTTTATCACAATCATTAATTACATTATCAAAAACTTCTAAAGAATTTCTAGTTTCTATAACATCATCTAATGAGTGATTACCTAAAACTTTTTTCTCAGTTAATAATTTATCTAACTCTACTTTAGAAAATGTACTGCCTTCTAAATGATTAGAGTGATATAAGAATTCTATCTTTAAATCGTCATATAACGAATTTGTAATTTTTCTTAAATATTTAATTTGCTTACTATTAATCTTCATATGCTATCTCCATTTTATTTTTTATGTAATATTAATCAAAGAAAACTATTATACTTTTAAATATTTTCTAACAGCTCGACTACTTCCTAGCATACCAACTAAAATACCAATTCCAACAACTATCAAAGCTGCGTAATAAATAAATGGTTCAGGTCGAACTAATTTAATTATATCTGTAAAGAACTTTCCACCAAAATATGTGTATAAAGTTTTATAACCATAAATCATTCCTACTACAGGAAGAATAGAACCTAAAAAGCCAAGTATCATACCTTCAACTACAAAAGGTAATTTTATAGCAAAGTTACTAGCTCCAACTAAACGCATAATTGATATTTCTCTTTTTCTTGAGAAAATCGTTAATTTAATGGTATTTACAATTAAAAACATTGTCATTAAAATTAAAGCAACAACAGCAATTATAGAAGCTTTTTCAGCTACTTTAAACACTGTAATTAATTGGTCAACCATACCTTCACCATATTTAACAACATCAATTCCATCTAAATTTTTAATAGCAGTTGCTGTTGCTGTTATTTCCTCAATATCTTTAACTTTTATTAAATATGTATGTTGTAATGGGTTTTCTTCTTCGTCCCAAGTTTTCATTGCATTCTCAAAGGCTTCGTCTTCCTTCATCATTTCATTTTTAATTTCACTTTTATCTTTAAATGTAACACTATCAACATTACTAATATCTTCAATATCTAACTTTAATTTTTTAACAACAAATTCATCAGCATCATTAGAAACAAATGCAACGATTGTTAAATCTTCCCTTAATACATTAGATATATTTTCAACATTATAGCTTACAACAATTGAAAAGGCAACAATGACAAGGGTTATTATAATACAAGAAATACTAGCAAGTGATAAAGAAAAATTTCTTCCAACACTTTTAAAAGCATCTCTAATACTTCTTCCTAAAATTCTAAAGAATTTCATCAATGTATTCCCCCTTCTTATAATCTTTATATAAATGACCTTCTTTAAGGGCAATTACATGTTTTTTTCTTTTATTAACTATTGTTTTATCATGAGTTACCATAATAACTGTTGTTCCTTCTTTTTTATTTATTTCTTCAAGTAATTTAACAATTTCCATACTCATAACAGGGTCTAAGTTTCCTGTTGGTTCGTCACAAATCAAAAGTTTAGGTTCATTAACAATTGCACGAGCAATAGCTACTCTTTGTTGTTCTCCTCCTGATAAATTATCAGGATAATCTCTTAATTTGCTTTTAAGTCCAACTAATTCTATTGCTTTTAATACCTTAGGACGAATATCTCTCTTTCTTTGACCAATTGCTTCAAGTGCAAATGCAACATTTTCATAAACATTTGACTTTGGAAGTAATCTATAATCTTGGAATACTACTCCTAATTTTCTTCTTAATTTATAAACACTAGAATTTCTTAATTTATTAACTTTCAACCCACCTAATATAATTTCACCACGAGTTGGTTTTTCTTCACGATAAAGCATTTTTATTAGAGTTGATTTACCACTTCCTGAACCTCCAATAATATAGCAAAAATCACCTTTTTCTATACTTAAATTTAAATCATATATAGCAACAACACCATTCTTGTATTGTTTAGTAACACCATTGAATTTAATGAATTCCATATTTCACCACCTATATTCTACAATTTTCACTATAAAGTAATTATAGCATACTTTTAAAAAAATCTTAATACTTTTTTCTATCTAACTATATTTTTTAATAAAATATTAAAAAAAATAAGAAATATAATAAACCTTATATTTCTTATTTAACATCAGGAATTTTTTGAGTATTTTGTCTTTCAATATCAATCAATTCAGCTTCTTCACTTGCTGAAGTTGGTATGTCATTTTTAAGAGTTGTAGCTCCTTTTCCCTTCTTTTTATTTTTTTTAGCTTGAGTTTCTTCACGAGTTTTATTTTTAATCACTTCAGTTCCTGCTTTTTTCTCTTTAGCAAGTTGTTTTTTAGTCTTAGGAACAACCGGTTTTTCTTCTTTTTGAGGAGTACTTCCGGAAACATTTATTTTAACACCCTAATTTATCACTTTTTAAATTAAAAAAATCTGCAAACCATTGAAAAATGGTTATTTTTTTGTCAAATTTT
>CANQYO010000039.1 GCA_947628095.1 uncultured Bacilli bacterium
TTACACTTAACTTTTATTTCTAATTTTTCAAGGTATTTATTCATTTTATCTTACCTCCTTGTCCCTATTTTCTAATTCAATATTACTACAAATTTTCATTCTTTTCAAGTCCCTTTTTTCTGATTTATTATCAAAAAAAACACATGAACAAACTTATTATATTTTATTCATGTGTCATATTTAATCGAATTTTATTATAGCTATATAATTTTCATATATAATTTTCAGTTATTTACAAAAAATAATTTCTTTGTTATAATTAGTAGGTATTTGAGATTATCTCATACATTAAAAAAGGACACTTTCTAGCTCAGCTAGATGTGCTCCAAAAAGGTTTTGTTGCACTCTAACATACGTTAGAGTGTTTTTTTATTTGTTTAGAAAAGTCCAAATAATTAGGAATTCTAAAGCGAATTGAAGTATTACTACAATTCGTAAAAAACTAATTTTACTCTTCATAGCTACCACCCCCATTCTCTAAATAATTTAGTAATGGAGTCACGCTAACGTGTTTAGAAAATATCCTAATCAATATAATAGCATAATTTAATTTTGCAAAACTTTGTTATTTACACAATATTTATATTTATATTTTTACACTATTTGACAAAATTAAAAATTAAGAAAAAATTCTTTTAAATTCTTAATTTTTCTCTAAAATATATAATAAAAAAGAATATTAGAAATTCTAATACTCTTAATTTTGACCTTCATGTTTTACTTTTATTAATCCTTCAGCTACTTCTTCTAAAGCCTTACCAATATTTTTTTCAGATTTATACTTTTTAGCTGTCATTTGTAAATAATTAGTTTCACTTATTTGTCTGCTTCTTTTAGCAGCAATATGAACCAATTCATATTTAGAAGAAACAATATTCAATAATTTATCGATTGATGGATATATCACACATTTCACTCTCCCTCTATTATTAGAATAATATGTAGAATGAAAATATGCAAGGAAAATGGAATAATTTTACAAATTATTTACAAAAAAATATGTTAAAAATTAATCATTTTTAACATAAGCAATATATGGAAAATTACGATATTTTTCATCATAATCAAGTCCATAACCAATTACAAATAAATCTTCAATTTCAAAGCCCGTATAATCTGTATTAAATTCAACTACTCTTCTTGCTTTCTTATCTAAAAGAGCACAAGTCTTAACTGATTTAGGGTTAAATTTTTTTAAATACTCAACTAAATACTTTAAAGTTCTTCCTGTATCAATTATATCTTCAACAACAACAATATTTTTATTTTCAATGTTTTCTTGTTTAAGAGGAATTTTTAAATTAATTTCACCAGTTGAATTTTCACCTTCATAGCTAGAAACTCGAACGACATCAAGTAAGCAATCACCTTGATAATTTTTCATTAAATCAACAGTAAAGAAAACTGCTCCTTTTAAAACACTACAAAATACTACTTCCTCATCACCATAATCTTTTTTTATTTCTTCTGCTATTTCTTTAATTCTTGATTGAAGTTTTGCTTCATCAATTAAAATTTCCATCTTATTTTTCATACTACTCTCCCAAAAAATATACTATAATTATAACATCAAAGATTTTTAAGTTCAATTATTTTCTTTCAAATTAAGAAATATTTTCTAATTTTATGATTTTTAATAAAAAAGACAATTTTTTAATTAAAAAACCTTATTTTATTTGACTTTAAAAGAATATTATGTTAAAGTTATTAAGCGAGATGTTTATTAATATATAAAAAAGGAGTGAGATTATGGCAATCAAAGCAACAAACAGAAAACCAATGTTTGGTAACCGTAGAAGTCATGCATTAAATGCTACAAAACATACCCAAAAATTAAATTTACAAAATGTTACTCTTCAAGACGGTACTAAAATTAAAGTAACTACAAGAGAAGCAAAAAAATATAGAAAAGATATTAAATCAAACGAAGATGCTGAATAATAAAAGCGTCTTCTTTTTTATTTCAAACATATAATTTAATTGATGAAAAAGATTTTTAATATAATTTTAACTTGCCTTTTGATTTATTTTAGTTTTTATTATACCAATCTTGTTTTAAATTATATAAAAAGTAAAGACCCTATCATGATTAAAATTCAAAATAATAAAAATAAATATGAAATAGAACCTCAAAATGCTATTATTAAAGAAAATACAATCATTCCTGGAATTAAAGGTAAATATGTAAATGTTTCTAAAAGTTATTCTAAAATGAAAAAAATAAATACTTATTTAGATACCATGTTAGTTTTTGATTACATAACACCATCTATTTCTATAAATAATAACTTAGATAAAATAATTATCAGTGGTAATAAAAGTAAAAAAAATATTAGTATTTTAATAGAAATAAATGATATAAATTTACTACATGAATTATTAGAAGATGATAATAACTATAATTTAATTTTAACTGATAACTTTATAAATCTTAATTATACATTCCTTAAAAATCTAAAAAATAATATTGTTTCTTTAAAAAATAATAAATTAAATAAATATTTATATACCAAGAATCTTAATATTAAACCACTTGGAAAAACTACTATTTACCCAACTTTTATCACTTCTGACTATTATTTTAATACAATTAAAGTTTTAGATAATGGCAGCATTCTAGCTTTTAAAATACAAAATGAAAAAAATATCAAAGACTTAAAAATTTTAATTTCTGGTATAAAAAACCTAAACTATAATCTTGTAAGTCTTGATACTTTATTAGAAGAATAATTAATTATTTTAAATTATTTGCCTATATTTAGAATCAATAATTGAATATAAATATAGATTTATTTTTTTATCACTTTTCGTTTTTATATAATTAAAGTACCCTTTCAATTGTTTATCATATTCTAAATCATCAATATTCTTTAACTTATAATCAATTATATCAATATGGTCATTGTATTCTAACATTAAATCAATCACACCATGTTTTTTTACATTATCTTCCGTATAAATAAATTCATATTCTTTAAAAATATTTGCTTCTTTAATATTTTTAAATAAATCTAAATTCATTATTTTTTTTAAATAATCACGATATTTTTCAGGTATAATTTCATAATCAATATTTTTAAAATCTGTTATTTCTAGTAGATAATGTAAATAAGTTCCAAAATCAAGTTCTTTTTTCTCTTCTTTAGTTATTAAAGAAAGATTTGTTTTTGAAAATTTACTTTCATCCAAAATTTTATTTTCAATATTTAATTCAGATACTTTAATTTTTTCTTCTTTTAAAACTATTTTATCTTTAATGTTATCTGATTTAAAAATATTATAATCTTTAGTTAAGTTATAATTACTTAAATCAATATTTTTTATATAAGGTGTTAATTTATCAGAAATAGAATTTAAAATACCAGCAAAAGATGTATATTTAAGTCTTGTATCTAAATCAACTAAGTCCTCTTCCTGATAAGAATCAGTATCTTTTAAAGAGGTAATCAATATCATTTTTTCTTTAGCTCTAGTAAGGGCAACATAAAAAAGTCGAATTCTTTCACTTATATCTTCTTTTAAATAATTTTCTTTATACAAAGTATGATAAATTGTTGGTTTTATTCCATTATCATAATTAGGTGTAATTATTCCATATTTATTATCAAAAAGAAATTTTTCTTTAGCTTCCATTACATTAAATTTATTAGTTAAACCTGTATAATAACAAACATGATATTCTAAACCTTTACTTTTATGAATAGTCATGATTTTAACACTATTTTTAATGTCTTTATTTAAAGAATATTTAATTTCTTCATTATTTTCTATCATTCTATTTAAATATTCTAAAACATCTAAATAAGTATAACCTAGATTACTTAAATCAGTTGCTAAAGATACAATATAGTCAAGTCGAATAATTGATTCTTGAATATTACCTACAGTTATTAATCTCTCGTAAAAATCAAATTTTTCTATTATTTTATCAATTAATAAATTAACTGGAATTAAATCTATTTCTTTAACTAAATCTTGAATTTTTTTGATAATTATATCATCTTGAAAATTAGAATTAGTAATATTTTCATATAAAAGTTTATCAGATAAATTGAATAAATAACTTCTTCCAATACTTAAATAAGCATATTTAAATTCTTTATTAAAACTATGATTTTTAACATTCTTTAATAAAACCAAAATATTTTTTAAAATTAATAAATCATAACTTCCTGTAATACTTTCGTCTTTTAAAATTGTTAAATTAACCCCTTTATATTCAAAGATTTTTTTATAAAGTTCAAAATTTGTAGATTTATCAATTAATATAACAAAATCGTCATACGTAATATCTCGAAGATTATTTATATTT
This sequence comes from uncultured Bacilli bacterium, assembly GCA_947628095.1. Taxonomy (GTDB): domain Bacteria; phylum Bacillota_I; class Bacilli_A; order RF39; family UBA660; genus RUG591. Next base: position 4,313 of record CANQYO010000039.1, read on the forward strand.
TTATCATAAACTTGATATTTATTTTTGACTTTATTAATTATATCTGAAACTGTAATAAAAGCTTCAATTTCATCTTTAGAATAAGTTTTATCAGTTACTTCATAATTATAAATTTCAAAATTATTATCTTGACTTTGTTCTTTAAATTCTGAATAACTAGTATTTCCAAAAATCATTTGATGGGAACTTTTATAATCAGCTCCACCAAGTTCTAAGTCCATTATATAATTAAAAATATAATTAATATTATTTAAAGTTTCTTCTCTTGAACGGAAATTTTTAAGTAAATCTATTTTAAACCCACCAATATTTTTTTGATAATTATTATATTTATTTTTAAATAAATTAGGGTTAGCATTTCGAAAACGATAAATTGATTGTTTTATATCTCCAACCATATAAACATTATCATTTTCTATTTTACTAATAAATAATTCTTGTAAATCACTTGTATCTTGATACTCATCAATTAAAATTTCATGAAAATAATTTTTAAGTTCTAAACGAACATCTTCATTTAAATCAACTATTTTAATAGCTAATTTACTAATATCAGTAAAGTCATATAAACTATTTTCTTCTTTAAATTTTTCTAATCTACTATCTAATTTAAGAAGTATTTCAATTATAATTTCAACATAATCTTTAGTTTTTAAAATATCACTTTTGATGTCTTTTAAAGAATCATATATACACATCTTATTAATGCTTTTGATGGCATTTGCTATTTTATCTTTATAAGGTTTGATAGCTGTCATACCTTTTTTTAATCGTGGTAAATTTAAATCTAAATTTTTAACAATAGTATCATAATCATTTGAAGATATTAAAGGTGCAAGTGAGTCTTTAAATTCAAAGTAAAAATCTCCATCAACATTAAGTTCAATTTCTTCTAAATTTTCTTTTATTTCTTGAATTTTTTTAAATATTAAATTACTAAATTCTTGAATTTTTAAATCTAAATATTCATCATTATAAAACTTTTCAATATAGTTTTTTAAATATTCAACTTTATCATATTTTAAATCTATTTTATCATACATTCTTAAAATAGCTGTCTTTAATTTAGCATCGTCTCGAATAGTAAAATCAGTAATTAATTTTAAAAATAACTTTGCTCCACTTTGATATAATTCTTCAAAAATATTATCTAAAATACTTTCTTTTTGAAATTTTAAAATCAAGCTATTACCAGGAGCAATATCTTTATCTAAATCTAGTAAATAATGATATTTTTTAACAATTTGAAGAGCAAAAGAATCAAATGTTGTTATATAACTAGAATCTAATTTTAATAATTCGTTAAATAGCCCATTATCTTTTATAGCTTTCCTTATTCGCTCTTTCATTTCTTTAGCTGCAGCATTAGTAAATGTTAAGATTAAAAGTCTTGAAACATCTTCTCCATTTTTAAGTTTACGAATTACTCTTTCAGTTAAAACTGCTGTTTTTCCACTACCTGCTCCAGCTGAAACAATTATATTCATACCACTTTTAGTAATTGCTAACTCTTGCTCTTTAGTAAAATTAGGCATTAGTATCACCTCCTAGATAAGATAAATCTTCATGTTTATTAAGATAAACTAAATCACTGCCATTTTTAAAACATAAATCTTGATATTGACAATATTTACATCCTATAACCTCTCCACCTATAACTTTAGGGTCAATATCAAATTTACCTTTTTTAATATCTTCAAATGCCTCTTTAATTTTAAAATCAACTATATTAACTAATTTAGAAATTTCAGCATCTGTTAAAACTTTAGTATAATGACTAAAGCCATTCTTTGTTGTTTTCATTCCTTTAATCATTTCACTATCTTGATAAGTAGAATCAAATATTGAAACTAAAGTTTCATCATTTAAGGTATAACCATTTAATTTTAATTTGTCATATTTAACACTTGGAGCAGTTTTTTTCTTATCATAGCTTTGCTTTTCCGTAATAATTTGTTGAAAGTAAAAACCAATAATCTTAGGGTTTAAAAAAATATTACTTTTCATGATTAAATAAGCATAAATAGGAAGTTGCATATCAATTCCATATATCAAATTGGTCATATCAGTTTTAGGAGTTCCTGTTTTATAATCAACAACAGCTATATAAGTATTATTATCTTTTTCTTGATACATTATTTTATCAATAATTCCTTTAAAAATATCACTACCATATGCTAAATTAATTTCTTCTTCTACTTTTACTTTATTAAGTCCTGTTAACTCATGTTGATGTCCAATTATTTCAATAATTTTCTTTAATTCTTCTTTTAATATAACAAGATAGAATTCTTCTTTTTTAGTAAATTCTCGATTTAAAAGATACATATTCCAAACTTTTTCAAAATCAAAATCAAGTTCAAACATTTTAGATAAAACAAAATGAAATAAATTTCCAATAAAAATTTTAAAAGTATCTTCATAAATATTTAGTTTTAAAATATTTTCAATATAATATCTAAAACGACAATGATAATAATTATTAAGTGAGGTATAAGAAAGTAAAATATTATCTATTTTAAAATCAAAAGTTTGAAATTTATTATTATAAGTTAAATAAGGAATATCATAGTAAGTATTTAAAAGTAACCCTACATCATTTGCAACTTCTCCATATTTTAACATTAAATCAAGTTCATTTGTTAACTTTATTTTATTATATATATTAGATGTTACATTAAGAGAACTAGTTTCATGTATTTCTCCTAACTCTTCAAGTAAATTAGATGGGTAATAACTTTTATAAGGGTCTAAATCTTTATAAGTTATAACTAAATTAGGTATATTTTGTATATGAAATAAAGTTAAATCTTTTTCCATTTGATTTTTCTCAAATGTTAAACTTAACCCTATTTTTTCTTTAATATTATCACTTAAATAATCAATATCTTTATAAGTTTTAGGTAAATTTTCTGCATTAAAACCTACTAAAAAGACATAATCAAATTCACTAATTAAATAAGAATTTAAAGGAATTATTTCTATTTCTTCTTGATAGTGTTTTTCTTTAATATAAGTAGTTTTAAAATCTTCAATAATTAATTCTGAAACATCTTTTAAATTATCTGCAAAAGCATATTTATTTAAAATATTAAAAATACTTAAAGCTATATCTTCATGTCTTGTATTTAAATATTTACTTATAATATCTTTTTTAGTATCAGTTTTAATCATTTCAATTATCTTTTTAGCTATAGGTGTTGCTATAATACTATTTTTTTCTATACCAAAAATTTTTATATTATAAAGTTTACTCATTCTTTTAAAAAATGGAATATACTCACTACTTACATTAATTAATTTAATATTATTTAAAGAGATGCCTTTATTTACTAAAGAACTTATTTCATTAAAAACATAATTACATTCCTCTTCAATTGTTTTAAAATGATAAATACTTGGTATTATTTTTTCTTCTTTAGGTAATGTTTCTATAGTAGCATTATATTTTTCAAAAATATTTAAATAAAATTTTTCTAAAGGATTAATTTCTAAAACTTTTATATCAATTGTTTCTAAATATTTTAAAAATAAATCGTCTAATATTAATAACTTATTTTCAAGTAAATCATTATACATTTCTTTTAAAAATTTTACTTTTTTATTATCTAGATTTAACTCTAAAACAAATTTCATATTATCTAAATACATTTTAGCATTAGAATATCTAACTTTATATTTATTCATAACATAAAAAATCGTTTCTTCATTATAACTATAAAAATAATGCTCGAGAAATTCTTTAATTGTCATGATTTTAATATTTATTAATCTATTTTCTTTATCAAGAATTTTTAAAATTTTTGTTTTAAAATCATTAGGAACAATTAATAATGTTCTAGTCTTTATATCTTCTAAAAACTTCATATATACCTCTACTTAATTTGTATTCTTATTTATTAACCAAATGTATTTTATTGGTAATACTAAATATAGTATAACATATTTTTATTTTTAATAAATAATTAGAAATTAGATTTAAGAAAAATCACTTCTTTTTAGGAAGCGATTATTTATTGGTTCTAAAATAATAATTATATTCTGACATTTTAATTAATAAATCTTCTAAATCGTCATTTACTTCATAATTATTTAATACGGAATTTAGATAAAATATTAATTCTTTCATATTTTTAAATTTAGTATAATCAATATCATATTTTTTTAATATTTCTATATCATTTTCAGATAAGTATATATCTTTTTTTACTTCTTTTAAAAAATTATTCAAATTTATCACCTAAATTATAAAGTCTTTTAACTTCTTTTGGTGTTAAAATTCGATATTCACCAGATTTTAACCCATTAGTATCTAAAAATGCAAATTTTAATCTTGTTAATTTTAAAACTTCATGCCCTACACTTTCAAACATCTTTTTGACTTGGTGATTACGTCCTTCATGAATAGTTATTAAAACCATTGAAGTATTATTTTTTTTATTATAACTTTTTAATTTTACTTTACATTTACTAGTTTTTTGATTATCAATTACTACCCCATTTTTTAATTTATTGATAGATGTCCCTGTAATTATTCCCTTAATTTTAGCAAGATAAGTCTTTTCAACATTGCTTTTAGAATGTAAAAGTAAATTTGTTAACTCTCCATCATTTGTTAATAATAAAACTCCTGTTGTATCATAATCAAGTCGTCCAATTGGATAATTTTTTTCTTTAGTATCAATAAGTTCAACAACTGTTTTTCGATTTAATTCGTCTTTAACTGTTGAAACACAACCACGAGGTTTATTAAGAAGAAAATAAACTTTATTAGGTGCTGTTCTATCAAGTATTTTTCCATCAATTTTAATTATATCTGTATTAGTTACAGTATCACCTAATTTAGCTTGTTTAGAATTTATATACACCAAACCTTCTAAAATTAATTTTTCAGCATTTCGCCTTGAGGTATACCCAGCATTACTAATTGCCTTTTGTACTCTTTCCATAATTAACCTCTTTGACTTAATAAATAAGCCATATAAACATTTTCCATTAAACTAGCAACCGTCATTGGTCCAACTCCACCAGGAACAGGAGTTATATATGAAGCTTTTAAAGAACAATCTTTACTAATATCACCACATAATTTACCATCTACTCGATTAATTCCTACATCAACTAAAATAGCTCCTTCTTTTACCATATCTTGAGTTATTAAATTAGGTTTTCCAACAGCTACAATTAATAAATCTGCATTTTTAGTATAAGCTGTTAAGTCATTAGTCTTAGAATGACATATTGTAACAGTTGCATTACGATTTAATAACATATGAAATAAAGGAAGACCTACTAATTCACTTCTACCAACAATTACGGTATTAAGAGTTTTATATGGAATATTATAGTAATCTAATAAAGATATAACTCCTTTAGGTGTACATGGTTCTAAACATTCTTCTTTTTTTATTAATTTTAAAAAGTTAGCATTAGTTAAACCATCAACATCTTTAGAAGGCTCAACAGCATTTAATATTTTATTTTTATCAAGATAATCAGGAAGTGGTAATTGAACAATTATACCCGTTACATTAGGGTCATTATTTAAGCTTTTAATCTCTTCAAGTAACTCTTCAGACGAAATTGTATCATAATGTAAATTAGTAAAACTATACCCAACTTCTAAAGCTTTTTTTTCTTTTTGTTTAACATAAACCTTACTAGCTGGATTATCACCTACACTTATTACTACTAAAGTTAAATTTCTATCTAATTTATTAACTTTTTCTTTTAAATTAGAAATAATTAAAGAATTTAATTTTTTACCATCCATAATTTTATTTTGCATTAAAGTATCATTATTCATATTCACGCATTTCCTTTCTTAAAACCTTATAATCTGGAATAACTAATTCAACTAAATTCCAAAAATCTTTGGAATGATTTGGATAAACTAAATGAGATAATTCATGAGCTACTACATAATCTAAATATTTTATATCTCGTTTGATTAATTCTAAATTTAAAGTAACTCTTTTAGTTTTTGTATTACAAACACCCCAACGAGTTTTCATTGTCCTAATCGTTAAACTAGGATATGGAATATCTTTTGGAAATATTTTATAAATTTTAGCAAGTTCTTCTGGAAATATTCTTTTTGCTTCTTTTAAAAACCATTTATTAATATCATAATCACGATTAATAAATATTTTATCATTACCTAAAATTACCTCTTTTGAGTTCAAATATACTATATCATATTTTTTACCTAAATACATAAAATTTTCTGATGTTGCTTTTTTTCGCATTTGAATTTTAAGCATTCTGGAAATAGCTTCTAGGTTATTATTTATTAATTTTTCTATTTCTTTATTTGGCGTATAATAATTAGTTGTTACATAAATATTTAAATCTTCTTTTACTCTTAAATAAGTATTTTTATTACCACGTTTTTTGGTAATAAAAACTTCCATATTTATTCCGTCAACAAACACCTTCATTTAAACCACCAAGTTAATTATATCATAAAAGAAAAAAGTAGGTAAATGCCTACTTTCCACAAATTTCTTTATAACGATATTCAATTCTTTCGCTTCCTGGTAATTTAGTATAACCACTAGGTAGTTCACTTTCTAACATATAATCTGTATAAACTGTATTTATAATTTTTTCTCTTGAAGAGTAATAAGTTGAACTTACTATTTTTGTAACTGTATCACGATATTGATAATAAATTTTTGTGTTATAACCAGTTTTAGTATCACATACTTTTTTCTGATAAGTACAAGTTACATTTCCAATTCCTTTAGAAACACATGATAAAGCATTTTTATCCCAAGTTTTTTTATTAACTGTATACTTTACATTTTGACAATCAGTATAACTATATGGTACTTTTTCACTATAACTTTTGATTTCACGTCCAGATTTACTACTAGGTTTAGATGTTGAAGGACTACTCCAATCAGTTTTTTCTTGAACTTGTCTACTTCCTGTTTCAACTCTTACTTCAAGATTATCAGTTTCTTGAATAGGAGTTTCACTTTTTTGACTCCATTCACCATAAGTAATTATATCTTTATAACCTTTAACTAAAACTCTAGTTTCTCTTTCAAGATTTGTATCAGCTTTATATTCTGTTGTCCAATTACCAAATGAACATACTAAAGTATTATTATCACTTTCTGTATCAGAATCTGGTTTAGTTTCAGTTTCAGTATTGGAATCGTCACTTGGGTTATAATCTTCACCTTTACAAGTTAAACAATTAAAATCTAAATCATAATAATATGATACTTTGTTTTCTTGATTAGTACAACTTAAATAAATTTCAAGTAAATAATCATTTTTATTTCTTGTCATACTAACATAAGAACTAGTATAACCACAAGTTTTACCATCATAATCAAAGATATCTGTAACATAACCATTTTCTTTTAATTCAACAACTGTTATTTTAACTGTTTTTCCTATTTCTTTTGGGTAATGTCCATCTTTAAAGAAATAATCAATAGCTGCATTTTGTAAAATAACCAAGTTATTGTTAAATACTAAATTTCTATCATTAGTATCTTCCTCTTTAATTGCAGGTTCTTCTTTAACTTCTTCTTTATTAAAGAATTTATTTTTAACAAAAAAGACAACAAAGATTGTAACTAATAAAATAGCTATTATAATTAAAATCTTAATTATAATTCCTTTATCTAAAAAAGGTTTATTTGATTTATTATCAGAATCGTCATTCAAATAATCATTATAATCAAATTCTTCTTCCTCAGTATACATGATAGTACCCCCTTTAATAGCCCATATTATATAATAAAATGCTTAAAAAGTCAAGAAAAATAAACTTATCGATGTAGTAAACTAGATGTGGGAAAATAAAAAATTTCAAAATAAAAGAGAAAACACTCAATATTTAAAAACTGTT
>CANQYO010000040.1 GCA_947628095.1 uncultured Bacilli bacterium
GATAAAGAAAAATATAATCCAGGAGAATTTAGAACTTATAATTTTACAAAAGATGAACCTATACTTAATGGAGATACAGTTCAATATCAATCCTATGATTTAATTGAAGAAACTTTAAAATATGATTTTAATGAAGAAAGAGAAATAGATTATAGTAAATTTAATGAAGAAGAATTAATAAATAGAATTGTTGAATTTACCTCTAGGATATGGCAAGTGCATCCATTCCAAGAAGGTAATACTAGAACAACTGCTGTATTTATTCAAAAATATTTAATTAGTATGGGATTTAATATTAATAATGAATTGTTTAAAGAGAATGCTTTATATTTTAGAAATGCTTTAGTAAGAGCAAATTATACTAATTATAGTAAAGGTATTAAAGAAACAAATAAGTATTTAATTATGTTTTTTGAAAATTTGTTATTAAATAAAGATAATAATTTAAATAATGATGATTTAAAAATATAAAAAATAAGTAAAAGAGTTTGTATGAATAATGCAAACTCTTTTACTATGTAGAAAAGGAGAAAAAATAAATGAAAATAACAGTACAAAAAGATAAGGATTATACAGTAATGAGTAATTATTATTTTAAAGATAAAGAATCAAGTTTAAGAACAAAATGATTACTTTCTATGATGTTATCACTTCCTGATAGTTGAAATTATTCATTAAATGGTATAATAGTATTTGTGTTGAAATTAAAAAAATATTATTTATTTTAAAATAAAAGTATTTAAAAAAATAATAAATTCATAGTAACCTAATTTGGGTAAATACATAGACTAAAGTAGGGTGAAAAAAATGAATAATAATGGAAATGGTTATCGTATTGTTGTTGATGCAGGACATGGTGGAAATGACCCAGGTGCTATATCTGGTAATTTAAAGGAGAAAGATTTAACTTTAGAAGCTGCTAATTACATGTATGATAGATTTAAAGAATTAGGAGTACCAGTGGCTATTACTAGAGATGATGACACGACATTATCACGAGCTGAAAGATTGTCAACCATGACAAATACTTTTGGTAATGATTCTAAAGTGATAGTTTTATCTAATCACATAAATGCAGGAGGAGGTGAAGGTTCTGAGGTCATCTATCCTCTTCGTACTGACTCAACACTTCCAGCTATGATTTTAGATGCTATCGGTGAAGAAGGCCAAATAAAAAGAAAATATTATCAAAGAGTTTTGCCAGAAGACCCAACTAAAGATTATTATTATATCATGCGTGAAACTCCAAACACTACAGCTTTATTAATAGAATATGGATTTATAGATAATCCAAACGATAGAAGAAAATTACAAAATAACTTATTAAATTATGTTGAAGCAGTTGTAAGAGCAGTGTGTGAATTTATAGGAGTTCCTTATACTAAACCAGGAGAAACACCAAATATTCCAGATAATCCACCTGGAGCAGAAGGATACACTTATACCGTAAAAGCTGGTGACACTTTATACAGCATTGCTAGAAAATTTAATATGACAGTTCAAGAATTAAAGATTTTAAATGATTTAACCAGTGATATTTTATCAATTGGTCAAGTTTTAAGAATTCCAAACCTAGAAACACCACCTTTAGTTCCTGATAATTTAGAAGAATATATTGTAAAATCAGGAGATACCTTATATTCTATCTCTAAAATGTTTAATACTACAGTCTCCGAACTAATTGAATTTAATAATCTTCCAACTACGATTTTATCTATAGGACAAATACTTAAAATACCTAAAAATGAAGCAAGTAATATTATATATGTCGTAAAAGCCGGCGATACATTATACCAAATAGCTAGAAATTATGGAGTAACTGTTGATGAAATAAAAAAACTAAATAACTTAACCAGTGATATTCTTTCAATCGGACAACAACTATATATTCCCGAAGGAACAATTGTTGAAGAAACTGATTATGAAGTTTATCAAGTTAAGCCTGGTGACACTTTGTATTCAATAGCCAAAAAATACAATATAACTCCAGAAGAAATAAAAGAAAAAAATGGATTAACCACCAACTTACTTACAATAAATCAATTACTACAAATTCCAGTAAATTCCAAAACTTCTGAAAATAGAACTTACATTATAAAAGCTGGTGATACTCTATACCAAATAGCAAATAATTTTGATGTACCAGTTTCTGAAATAATAAAATTAAACAATTTAACTTCAACAAACCTAAAGATAGGCGATATGTTATTAATTCCAGGTGAAAAATTAGATTACTAATAAAAAAAGAATTTTCGTTAATTTAGAAAATTCCTTTTTACTATAATTAAATATTATTTTCAGTCGAATTTGGCATTCCTTGAGGAATAGTTAAATTCAAAACAAAATTAGGTGAATCTCCAGTAATAGAAGCACTTGCCTCACTTCCAGGAGCCCCAGTAGTAACTGTTCCAATAGTAAGAGTAGGAGTTACTACATTTTCACTACTTTCATTTTGAGAATTATCAGAATTAACATTATCAGAAGTTGTTTCATTTGGTGTAGTCGGATTAGTAGTATTAGTTGTATTTGGTAAAATAGCAAAAATTACCTTTGGACAGCATCTTGATGTTTTCTTTTGGCACTCAAAATCTAAATTATTTTCAAAATTCATTTTATACCTCCTATAATATCTTATAAAAACTTAAAAATTTCAGTAATTATAATAAACTAGATAGAAAGATATTTTTCTTATTATTTCAAATCAATTTTTTTAAAAACATATCCCTCCTAAAAAATACTTTCAATTCCCATAGTTTTTAATGTGAACTAATTCCAACAAACTAATTTTTCCTAATATTTTTTGTCAAATTACATAAAAAAGGGTTGAAATATGATATACTTATATAGTTGGAGGTATTATATGATGTATGATGTAATAATTGTAGGAGCAGGACCTGCTGGTTTATTTTCTGCCTATGAACTTGTAAAAAAGAACAAAGATTTAAAAGTTTTATTAATTGACCAAGGAAAATTGGCTGAAAATCGGGTTTGTTCCATGAACAAATATGGTACCAAATGTTTAAATTGTAAACCTTGTCAAATACTATCAGGTTATGGAGGTGCAGGTACATTTTCCGATGGAAAACTAAATTTTGTTCCTAAACTTGGTAAAAGTGATTTATATAAATACATGTCTAGTGATGAAGCAGAAAAATTATTGATAGATACAGAAACAATATTTAACGAATTTGGAATGGATAGTGACATATATCCAACCAATATGGATGAAGCTTTAAAAATCAAAAAAGAAGTTAGTAAATTAGGAGCTAATCTCTTGATAATAAAACAAAAACATCTAGGAAGTGATAAATTACCAGGTTATATTACCAGTTTTACAAATTATCTTAAAGACCATGGGGTAGAAGTTTTAGAATCTTGTGAAGTTTTAGATATTGTTTCAGAAAAAAATAAAAACATTGTTAATTGTCGTCATAATAAAAAGTTAGTTGATTACGAAGGAAAATATGTTATTGTAGCTCCAGGTAGAAGTGGTGCTAAATGGATTCAAGAATTAGCTGATAAATATAAAATTCCTTATCTATCTCAAAGTATAGAAATTGGAGTTAGAGTAGAAGTTAGAAAAGAATTATTAGAAGATTTATGTAATGTGATATATGACCCATCAATTTTTATTAAAACCAAAACATATGGTGATGAAATTAGAACTTTTTGTACTAATCCCGGTGGTTATGTGACAAAAGAAAATTATTATGGTTATATATGTGTAAACGGTCATGCCTTAAAAGATAAAAAATCTAACAATAGTAATTTTGCTTTTATTAGTAAAGTTAATTTAACAGAACCAGTTACTAATACTAGAGAATATGGTGAATCAATTGCTAGAATTGCAAATGTATTAGGTGATTCCAAACCAATTATTCAAACATTAGGAGATTTGAAGAAATTTCGAAGAACAAGAACTAGTCGTTTAGAAAAACAATTTATTACACCAACATTAAGTGATTGCGTTCCCGGAGATTTAGCTCTTGTTATGCCACATCGAATTATTACCAATATTATAGATGGACTTGAAGCATTAGATAAAATAATTCCTGGTGTTAACAATGATGAGACACTTTTATATGGACCTGAAATCAAATTTTTCAGTAACGAAATAGAAACAGATAACCATTTTAAAGCTAATAAAATGAATATATATTTCATTGGAGATGGTGCTGGTAAAGCTGGTAATATTGTAATAGCAGCAGCAACAGGTTTAGTTGCAAGTCGAGATATTTTAAAACGTATAAATAAAAAATAAACAACAAAAGTTAAATAGTAAAAGTAGACACCAAGCGTGTTTGCTTTTATTAATAACAAAAATTTTATGAAAATGATAAAAATCTATAAAAACAACGAAGAATACATAAAAACACAAAAACTTTTCTTTAAAATCAAAAAATCAAATTTTAAACAATCCAAGTTGAAAAAAATAAAATATATTTAATTAAAGATTGAAAAATGTGTTATTATAATACTATAGGAGTTTTTATGAAAAGAAAAAAATTAAAAGTAAAAAGGGTGATTGTATTTTTTCTAATTATTTTCTTTATCGCGGCTTGTATTTTTATATTTATGAAATTTGGAAAATCTACAGGAACTATATTTGATGGCTCTAGGACTGGTTATTTAGCTAATACAACTAGTAAAGTTTCAATATATGAATTAAAAACAATTGAAAAAGATGACAAAAAAAGTCAGGAATTAGAATTAAAAGAAGATTTAGTAAGAGGAACTAAAGTTAAATATTTTGAAGATAAAACTTTTCAATATGAAGAAAAAAACTATTTAAAAATTGAATACAATCAAAAAGAATACTATGTTCTAAAAGATAATCTTAAAACTAAATTAGAAGATGTTGTTTTAGAAAAAGAATTATATGTTAGAACTTCCAATAATATTTTAAAAGATTTAGATGGAAAATTGGGTACTTTAGCTAAAAAAGGTGATAAGGTTGAAGTTACAGGATACAATAAACTTCAAGAAGATGGAACGGTTGATATTTATAAAATAAAATTAGGAGAAAATGAAGGTTATTATTATAGTAAATATTTAGTTGCTGACATAGAAAGTGCTAAAGCTAATTACGATGCTGAAGGTCTTTATAAAACGCATATGACAAGAACTAATAAATTAGGTGGTGGAAGTGCAGCTAATTTAGATTATTATCCAGTTGAAAAACCAAAATTTTCTGATAATAAAATGCCAGACCAAGTTTATGCTTTATATATAAATGGTTCTAAAGGAATTAAAAATTCAATTGATAAATATATAGAATATGCTAAGACAACTAAGATAAATGCTTTTGTTGTAGATATTAAAGATAATACAGTTCCAGCATACAAAAGTAAAATTTATGAAGAGTATTCACCTACTAATTATAAATATGCTAATAATAGTATTGAAGATTATAAATATGCAATTGATAAATTAAAAGAAAATGGGTTTTATGTAATAGGACGTATTACAACGTTTAAAGATGATTATTATGCTCTTGATAATAAAGCTAATGCAATTGGAAAAAAAGATGGGTCACTTTTAAAACATAGTGATTCATATTGGCCTAGTCCTTACAAAAGAGAAGTTTGGGAGTTTACAATTAATTTGGCTAAAGATGCTGTTAATTTATTCCATTTTAATGAAATTCAATTTGATTATGTTAGATTTCCAGACAGATTAGGAGATTATGAAAAAGCAGGAACAATAGATTATAAAAATACTTATGGAGAAGAAAAAGCTGAAGCAATTCAAAAATTCTTGATGTATGCAACTGATGAGCTTCATAAAATGAATGTTTATGTTTCAGCAGATGTATTTGGAGAGTCATCTTGGGGTTATGTAACAGCATATGGACAGTATTGGCCTGCAATTAGTAACGTTGTAGATGCAATTAGTGCTATGCCTTATACTGACCATTTTGATAAAAAAGCTAGTAGTTGGACTAATCCATATCAGACTATGTTAAATTGGGGTAAAACAGCAGCTTTAAGGCAAACTGAAACACCATCACCAGCTATTGCAAGAACCTGGATTACTGCCTATGATACGCCATATTGGAATCCAACAACAACTTATGATGGTGCTATGTTAGAAAAACAAATTCAGGGTTTATATGATGCTGGTTTAACAGGTGGTTATATGACTTGGAATAGTGGTAGTAATTTAGCTAAATACAAAACACAATTTAGTGCATTTAATAAGGAGTACAAAAAATCATGATAAAATTAGGAAATGATAACTATGAAATAGTAGAAAATAAAAATAATTGTTTAGATAAAGAAATGCTTGAAAGTAAATATACAGATTACTTTGAACCTTTTGATTATATTTTAGGAGATTATGCTTATAATAAACTTCGTTTAAAAGGCTTTTGTGAAAAAAATAATGAAAGATATAACAAAATAAATGATATAGCAACTAAAGATAATTATATAAAAGAATTATGTGCTTATCATTGCAATTATTTTTTACTTCATAAAGTTAAATAATTAAATACTTAAAAGATTAGAAATTAAAATTAAAATATTTTATAACTAAATAAATTAAAATTATAATTTGTTAAAATAGTAGGAGCAGATTTAAAATTTGCTTCTTTTATTATTCTAAAAATTGCAATTTTCTCAATTTTTTTCATTAAAAAAACGAAAATACTTGAAATAAAATCTAAATATGATAAAATGGTTATAGAAGATATGGAGGGAAAAGAATGGAAGAAAAGAAAATGATAACAATTACTCTTGAAAATGGTGCTAAAGAAGATGTAGAACTTTTATTATCTTTTAAATTTAATGATAACAATAAAGAATATGTTATATATACAAAAAATGAAACAGATGCTAATGGAAATGTAACAATTTATGTATCAAATGTAACTCGTGTTGGAGAAGAAATTACTTTAAATACAGTTAGTGATGATAATGAATGGTCAAGAATTAAAGATTTATTAAGAGAACTTTCTAAAAACGAGTAGTGGGGGTGAATAACATGCAAAATAATATAACAGTTTTAAATAGTGACACAGAGTGGAAAGATGGTAATGTTGCTAAACCTGGTAATACAAAATATACGAAAGCTGCTAAATTAAGTACACATCAAGTTTTTAAAACTAAAACTAAAGAATTAATGGAAAAAGCACGTACACCTAAAGAAGAAACTCCTGTTACTCCTTCAGAGCCTAAGGTTGAAACTCCTACTGAGCAACAAACTGAAGTAACACCAGCAGTTCCAGAAACACCTGCTCCAGTTCAAGAAGTAGCACCGGTCCAAGCAAATGTTACAAATTTTTTACCTGATGATAAAATAAATGAGAAAGTCAAGAATTTGAATATAACTTGTCTTCCAGGGCCAATTGAATCTACAGTTTTAGGTGGTAAAAAAATTAGAGTTATTCCTGATGTTGTTGCTTCAACTAAACATACATATCAAGTTGTTGGTACTACAGAACCAACTCAAGAAGTAACTCAAGCATCAGAACCTATGGCAAGTGAAGTTGTTCCAGAAGGACCAGCAGTTCCAGAGCCAGCTCCTGTTCCAACTGAAGTAAACGAAGAAGTAACTCCAGAAGAAACTGCCGCTCCAACTTTTGATTTTGGTCAAAAATTAAATATTGGAGAAATAAATAATGAAGAAGTAGCACCAGAGGAGACACAAGAAGTTCAAACTAGTGTAGCTAGTACAAATGATATTAATAATATTAAAGAAGAAAAATTAACAAATTATTTAAATAATAATTATGGTCAAGAAGCTAATCTTAATAATGAGGTTTCTGAAGAACATGAAACAGGAATTAAAGGTTATGCTGATGCCATTGAAAATTTAAAAACTTCTAATAATGAACTAGATAGTCAAATTGCAGCAGCTGAAGAAAAAAATACAGCTTTAAGTCAAGATTATAATGCAGCTATTGTTAAATTAAAAGAATATAGAGATAAATTAGAAGAAGAAAAGCTATCAAGAACTATGCGCTTAAAGGCTTTAGATAGTCAAAATGCTGAAATGGAATGGGCTATTGCTATGAGTAATAAAATTTCAGATGAAGATTATGAAGAAGATTCTTTAGGTGGAAAAAGTTTGAGTGCTTAGTTAAATAATAAAATTTGAGGACTTGATAATACAAGTTCTTTTTTTAACTATTTCTTTTTTTATATCTTTCTGCTATAATATGAATAGTCAAAAAAGGACGTGAAGTTATGAAAATAAAATATAATTTAATTAAAAACGAAGAAAATACTTCGGCAAGATATGGAACAATTGAAACTAATTACGGAACTTATGAAACACCAATGTTCATGCCAGTTGGTACAAGAGCTACTGTAAAAGGGTTATCACCTGACGAAATATATGCTATTAAAAGTGGAATAATTTTAGCTAATACTTATCACTTATGGTTAAGACCAGGAGAAGATTTAATTAATCGTGCTGGTGGACTTCATAAATTTATGAATTATCAAGGTCCAATTCTTACTGATTCTGGTGGCTTTCAAGTCTTTTCACTTGCTCGTCCTAAAGATATTTCTGAAGAAGGAGTTAAATTTAAAAGTCATATCGATGGAACCAAATTATTTTTAACACCTGAAAAATCAATCGAAATTCAAAATAAACTTGATAGTGATATAGCAATGTCATTTGATGAGTGTATTCCATACCCAGCAACTTATGAATATGCTAAAGAATCAGTAGAAAGGACACTTCGTTGGGCCAAACGTGGGAAAAAAGTTTTTAACAATCCTCGTCAATCTTTATTTGGAATTGTTCAAGGTGGGGAATATGAAGATTTGCGAAAACATTGTGCACTTGAATTAGTTAAAGAAGGGTTTGATGGTTTTTCTATTGGAGGAACTAGTGTTGGTGAAAATAAAGAAACAATGTATAAAATGGTCTCTTATTCAACTAAGTATTTACCTACTGATAAAGTTCGTTATTTAATGGGAGTAGGAGACCCTATTGATATAATTGAAGGAGTAATACGAGGAGTTGATATATTTGATTGTGTCCTTCCAACTCGTATTGCAAGACATGCTAATGCTTTTACAAAATATGGAAAAATTAATTTAAAAAATAGTAAATTTAAAGAAGACTTTACACCAATTGAAGAAGATTGTGATTGCTATGCTTGTAAGAATTTTACCAAAGCTTATATTCGTCATTTAGTAACTCTTGACGAAATGTTAGGTTCTCGTTTACTTTCAATTCATAATATTCGTTTTTTAACAAGATTAACAGAAGATTTAAGAGAGTGTATTAAAAATAATAACATATTAGAATATAAAGAAAACTTCATTAAAAATTATTATGGTGATAAAGATTACTTAAAAATTGAAACAACAGGACAAGGTGAATAATGAAAACTAATATTATAAATGAATTAACTGCGGATGCTTTAAAAAAATTAAAACAAGAAATACTAAAAGAAAATTTAGTAATTTTCCCAACAGAAACAGTTTATGGAATTGGTGCTAATGCTTTAAATAAAGATGCTGTTTCTAAAATTTTTGATATTAAAGAAAGAGCTAGAAATAACCCTTTAATTGTCCATTTAAAAGATAAGAAAGAAATAGAAAAATATGCTTTGATAACTAATTCAATTGAACAAAAATTGATTGATGCTTTTATGCCTGGACCTATTACTATAATTTTAAAGAAAAAAGAAATTATTCCAGATGTTGTAACGGCAGGTCTTGATAGTGTTGGTCTTCGTGTTCCTAGTAATCAAATTGCTCATGCTTTTTTAGATTATGTTGATGTTCCAATTGCAGCTCCAAGTGCTAATATTTCTAGTCGTCCAAGTGGAACAAAAGTATCTGATATTAAAGCTGAATTTGATGGTTTAATAAATTATATAATCGATGGTGGAGAAGCTGATATTGGTCTTGAATCAACTGTTGTAAAAGTAATTGATGGTATACCAACTATTTTAAGACCAGGTTTTGTAACTAAAGAAGATATAGAATATTTAGTAGGAGTTTGTAATGTTTCTCCACACGTTTTAAAAGAAGTAAAATCAACAACTAAAGTTGAAAGTCCAGGAATGCTATATAGACATTATGCACCTAGAACTAAATGTTTATTAATATATTCTTCTTCAGAATCAAAATTAAAAAATGCTATTTTAGAAAATAAAACTTCCAAAACAATCATATTAGGAAGTTCTAAACTAAAAGATTTAGAATGTTTTAAATTTATAAATTATGGTGATACTTTGGAAGAAATTTCTCATAATTTGTTTTCTTATTTAAGGTTAGCAGATAAATATCAAGGTGATTTAATAATAATTGAAGGAGTAAAAAAGGAAGGTTTAGGTCTTGCTATTATGAATAGACTAA
This sequence comes from uncultured Bacilli bacterium, assembly GCA_947628095.1. Taxonomy (GTDB): domain Bacteria; phylum Bacillota_I; class Bacilli_A; order RF39; family UBA660; genus RUG591. The sequence goes on from CANQYO010000040.1 coordinate 10,323, forward strand.
TTAGAACTTCTAATTTTAATTATATAGAATTATGAAAATCGAAAAGTACAAAAAAACAGGAAAAAATAAATATAAAGTTTATTTAGAAGATGGAAGTGATATAGTTTTACATGAAGATGTTATTTTAAAATATAATATGCTTTTAACGAAAGAAATTGAAAATCTTGAAGAAGTATGTAATTATAATTTAAAATACGAATTATATGATAAAGCTTTATCTTTTATAAGTCGTCGTGAACGTTCTGAAAAAGAAATTAAAGTGTATTTAGAAAAGTATACTAAAGATTATGACTTAATTGATAAGATAATAAATAAGCTTAAAGATAGTAATTTAATTAATAAAGATTTATATATGAAAAGTTATATAAATGATAAGATAAATTTTACAAATTATGGACCATTAAAAATCAAAAGTGATTTATTAAATTTAGGATTTTCAGAAGAAGAAATTTTAGAGAATTTAAGTAAATTTGATAATAATTTAATTCAAGAAAGAATAGACAAATATATTAATAAACAATTAAAAAGTAATAAGAAAAGTTTGTATTTTTTCAAGAATAAGATGCTTGTTAATTTAATAAATTTAGGTTATGAAAGAAATGATATTGTAAGTTGTTTAGATAAAGTTTCAGTTGATAGTCAAAAATTAAAAGAATTAGAAATAGCTAAACTTCAAAAAAAATATGGAAAGAAATATCAAGGGGAAGAACTTGAAAAAATCATTAAAAGAAAATTATACGAGCATGGCTTTTTTTATTAAAATTTGATTAAATTCGACACATGAATAAAATATAATAAAATTGTTCATGTGTTTTTTCTGATATAAAATCAGAAAAAAGGGACTTGAAAAGAATAAAAAAATGTAGTAATATTGAATTAGAAAATAGGGACAAGGAGGTAAGGTAAAATGAATAAATACCTTGAAAAATTAGAAATAAAAGTTAAGTGTAACTCAACCTGGGGGGGGGTACT
>CANQYO010000041.1 GCA_947628095.1 uncultured Bacilli bacterium
TAAAATTTCTTAAACCCTTTATTGATAAGAGTCTAAGAGATTTTTGACTTTCAAAAGTGATAAATTTGAGATTATAATTTTTTTAATTTTAGAAGTCAAGATTTTTTATCCACTTTTTTGTGGATAAAATCTATTTTTTTAAATCTTTAGAATCATAAATAACATCAGCTAAATATAATCCTTCTGGATGAGCTGTTCTAAACCCAGCACTTCGATTTTTATTCTTTAGAATTTCTATTACATCTTCTACTTTCTTTTTTTGAAGACCAATTTGAATTAACAATCCTACCATATTTCTTATTTGATATTTAATAAAGCCATTTCCTCGAAAAATAAAAGTTAATATTTCATTATCTTCCACTATATCAGCATCATAAATTTCTCTAACATAAGAATTTCTTTCATCTTTTTTAGGAGTAAAAGCTCTAAAATTATGAACTCCAATAAATAATTTGATAGCTTTTTTCATCAAATCAACATTTAATTCTTTATTAAATTGATAAATATAATTTCTTTCAATTGGATTAAATTCTCCCATATTTAATTTATATTCATATATTTTTTCTACAACCATATAACGAGCATGAAAATTATCAGGAACTACTTGAGTTCTTATTACATGAATATCATTTGGTAATAAACTATTCATAGCTCTTTTTAATTTAAGTTCTGTAATAGAAACCGAAATATCCACATGGGCTGTCTGTTTTTTAGCATGAACTAATGCATCAGTTCTTCCACTAGCAACTATTTTAGGAGTTTTACCATCATTAATATAATTTAAAACTCTTTCAAGTTCGGCTTGAATTGTTCTTAATCCTGGTTGTTTTTCAAATCCCCGAAAATTAGTCCCATCATAAGAAAAAGTAATCAAATAACGCATATTATTACCTCACCAAAAATACTAATAGTAAGATTATAACATGAATTAAAATAAATACAAGATTAAATTTATCAAAGATATTTTTCTTAATTAACGAACGATTTTTAAAAAATCTTAAATATTCTAATTTAATATATTCTTCAAGATTATCTTTAGTTTTATTTTTAATATTCTCATGAATTATATTATAATAATCACTTGAAAATTCTATCTCATTATTTTCAATATAGGCATTAGCAATTTTTTCTTCTTGCTCTTTAAACTTTTTTATTTTTCTTTTTCTAAGCTCTTTAAATGTTACTTTTTTTCTAGCATTTTTCTTTAAATACTTAATCTTTTTATTCTTAATTTCAGAAATTACTATCCAAAAATAAATTATTAAAAAAAGAATTTTTATAGTAATATTCATGTATTTTAATATGTTAAAACCAATAAATGATAAATCTATAAAACTAAGTAAAAAATATCCTAAAGTTATTATTCCTGAAATATCAATTATTAATCTCAAATATTTATTTTTTTTAGTATGATAATAAAATCCGTATATTAAAATCAAAATCAACAAAAATAAATATTTATTATTTAAAAAAAACATACTAAAACTAAATAATATTAAAGAAATAATTAATAAAATATTGTTTAAATCACTTAACTTAATATTATCATGCATCTTCTTTAACCCCGGTTGCAATTTTATACACCCCCTTAATTAAATCATTAACTTCCTTGTAATTCTCAAGTTTTTTATCATAATTAAGAGCTATTTTTCTGAATAAAACTATATTAGGAAGCATAATTTGATTTTTTTCTAAAAACTCTAAATCTTTAAAAATTAACTTTGTCTTATCTTGAACTAATACTTTGTTTTCTTTTAAAATTATTAATTCATCAGTTAATTCATATAAAACATTTATATCATTACTTAAAATAATAATTGTCTTATGATATTTTTTTCTTAAATCAAGAAGAATTTTTTTAATATTAAACTTTTGATTTTTATTAAGATATAAAAATGGTTCATCTATAATGATAAAATCAGGATTAGTTATAAGTTTAATAGCTATTTCTAAAAGTCTTTTTTCACTTTTAGATAATGTATTAATCTTTCTCTTTAAAAAAAATTCATTTAAACCTACCATTTTTAAAGATGAAATAATTTTATCAATATAATTTAAATCATTAGTATCTATATCTTTTTTTGCTAAAAAAAATTCTGAACTTACGGTATCAGTAAGAAAAGTTTCACAATCTAATTCTTTAATATAAGAGAAATTAGGAATGCTATTTGTTTTTTTTGTTTTAGAATTCTTTTTTAACTCTTGATTATCAAATAAAACTTTTCCTTGATAAGCAACATTACCTGTAATTATATTAGGTATTATTTTATAATCATCTAAATAAATTCCTGTAATTAAAGCATCATTTATATATAAATTAATATTTTTAAGTAAAGTTTTTCTACCAATTTTACATGATACGTTTAAAAATTTTATTTCCATAAGGCACCTTCTAATTCTGAAATATCAAAATAAATATCTGATATCAAATCATAAAATTTTAATTTAAGAGAAACATCTACAACAAAAGGTATATCTAGTCCTATCTTTCTTAAATAACTATCTTGTTCAAATATTTCTTTGACTGTTCCTTCTTTTTTTATTTTAAATTCATGAAGAATAAAAACTTTATCACTTTTATAAATTGTATCTAATTTACTGGTTATATTTAAAATTGTTAAACCACGACTTGTAAGTTCTTTTAATTTTTCTAACATAAATTCTTGGTCATTTGAAGTAAGTCCATAGAAAGCATCATCTAAAACTAATAAAGCTGGTTCATGCATCAAAGCCAAGATAATTAACAATTTTTTTCTTTCACTTAAAGTTAAATCTTTAATATCTTTATTTAAGAGATTTTCAATTTTAAAATATTTACTAGCAATATCTATTTTAGAATTAATCTTGTGTTCTGGAAAGCCTAAATTTTCAAGGGGATATGCAAGTTCGTCTTTAACTTTTTTAAATAAAAAATCTTGATTAAAATCATTAGTTACAATTCCAATTTTAGGTAAATAATTTAAAACTGTCTCTTTATTTAAACTGATATTATTTAAAACACATTTATCAGTTGTTGGAATAATTGCTGAGATAATTTTAGTAAGCATACTCTTACCACTACCTGATGAGGCAATAAGACTTGTAAATTTTTTCTTATCTATAACCAAGTTAAAATTTTTAAAAAAAATTTGATTATTTATCTTATAAGTTAAATTTTTTATACTAAAAAACGATGACATAGTCTCACCTCAATTTTATTATATAAAAAAATTATAAAAAAAAGTAGACTAATTGACATTAATCTACATAAGTTAATAAAGTATCTTTAATTAAATCATAATTAGTATAAGAATTAACAATAATGCCATTTCTAACTTTAACTAAACTTGGTACTTGAAATTTTAATTCTTTTACATTATTGCTGATTGTTAATTTATCACTTTTACAAGAATTATTTCTACTATTTGATAAATCTAACTTATATAAAGGAATTTTTTTAGTAGAATTATTATATCTTTCAAGAATACTATCATAAAGTGTTACATCATCGTCTCCTATATTATAAGCTAAAACAAAATATTCACTATCGCTTCTATTTAATGTTTGACCACACAATATTTTCGTTGTTTGAATTTCGGCAGTATAATTAGTTGTATTTTTTCTCGTAAAAATATTCCATTCTCCTGTTTTAACTTTAGTAAATGCAAACATTATAAAGAAGAAAGCAATTACACAAACAGCAATGATAATACCATTTCGAATATTTTTTCCTTTGTCACCTAATTGTAATTCCTTTAATTCTTGTTTTTCTTTTGCTAGTCTTTTTTGATATTCTTTCTTTTTCATATTTCACCTCTAGAATGTTAATAATTTCTTCACAAATTCATTTTTTATTGTATCTTAAACTCTATTTATTTACAAGTAATTATACATATTTTTTTAAAAAACTAACGATTATTATTCAAATTTCCATTTATTTTTTAATAATTCATTTTTTGCATAGTTAATATAATTAGAAACAGTTCTTTTACTAATTTCTAAAAAATTACCAATTTGCTCTAATTTATAGCCAAAAATTCGCATTTCATAGGCAATTGCAACTTCAAATGGTAAAGAATTTACAAAATTTATATATTCTTTTTCTCTATTTTCTTCTAATATACATTCAAAAGGAGTAGGATTTTCTCTATCAGGTATAGTATCTAAAAGTTTAATTTTAGTACCATTTATAAAAGCATCATAAGAAAGTGCTTTATTCAAACTCATTTTACGACTAGTTGTTTGATTTCTTATTTCGGTTTTTAATCTATTATCAACACAATGTGTTAAATAAGTACTAAAACTTGTATCTTTAGTATCACGATAAGTACTAATTGCTGACATTACTCCTAAATTTGCAACTTGCATCAAATCTTCTAATTCAAAACCTAAATTCTTTGCACCATGTTCATATTTTTTACATAATTTTATAAGAAGTGGTTTGTATTTGGCAATTAAGAATTCATACCCATCTTCTACTTCATTTACCATATACAAAATCTCTGTGTCATCGATGTAGTTATACATATTTTTTACCTTTTCATCTCATAAATCATTATACCTGCTGCAACAGAGGCATTTAAACTATTAATTTTTCCATACATTGGAATACTAGCAATATAATCACAAGCTTCTTCAACAAGTCTTGACATTCCAAAGCCTTCACTTCCAATTATTAAAACTGTTTTATCAGGATAATCAATATCATGGAAATTCGTTCCTTCCATAGATGTCCCAATTACCCAAAAACCAATTTTCTTTAGATATTTAATTGTTTGATTTAAATTTGTAACTTGGCAAATTTTAACGTTATATAAAGCTCCGACACTTGTCTTCATTACCGTTTCATTAACCGAAACGCTTCTATTTTTAGGTAATATTATTCCGTCAATTCCCGCTGCTTCAGCTGTTCTTATAATAGCTCCTAAATTATGAGGGTCTTCCAAATGGTCAAGAATTAATAATTGACATTTATCTTCTTTTATAATTTCATCAAGCAATGCATATTGATAATCAAGAACTTCCAAAATTATTCCTTGATGGTTATTATTAATCATTTTATCTAATTCATACTTTTCTTTTTTCTCTAAAGGTATTTTATTTTTTTCAATTAAATTTAATATATTAAATTCATTGAAATTTTTACTAACTATTGCTTTTTTAATTTTATTTTTTAATTTAGAATTTTTTAAAATTTCTAAGACATTATTACGACCACTAACTAACATTATCTTCTCTATTTAGAAAAATTTGATTTATTATTTTTTCTAACCTTTCTATATTACTATTAAGTTTTAAATAACCAAATAACGCTTCTAAAGCTGTAGCCTCATGATACTCCATAATACTACAATTTTTAGGATGTGAATTTACTTTAGTATTTCTAGCTCTTTTTACTACTTCAAGTTCTTTATCTGTTAATATATTTTGATTTATAAGTTCTTTTAATATACTTGCTTGACTTTTAGCACTTACATAATTTAAAGACTTTTCCTGTAATTCTTTAACATGGGCTATACCAAGATTAATTAAATATTCTCTTACATAACCTTCATAAACACTATCACCAAGATAAGCAAGAACTAAATTATTTATCTCTATAGAATGCATTTTAATCATCACGTCCAGCAGCTATTAGAATAAATCTTAAAATTTGTAATAAAGTTGAAACAACGGATGCAACATAAGTCATAGCAGCAGCTGTTAACATTTTTCTACTTCCTACTTGTTCATCTTTTTCAATTAAAGTTTCTTTATTCAAATATTCTAAAGCTCTTTTAGAAGCATTAAATTCAACTGGTAAAGTTATTAATTGAAAAACTAAAATTGCAAGTTCTAAAAATATACCTATCCATAATAATTTTAAAGCTCCAAAAATTAAACCAATAACAATGGCTATATAACCAATAGTTGTTGAAATATTAACAAGTGGTAAAATATTAGAACGAAGTCTTAAGAAGAAATAACCTTCTTTATCTTGAACAGCATGACCACATTCATGAGCTGCTACTGAAACAGAGGCAATAGAGGTCCCATGAAAAACATCAGTTGATAAACGAACAACTTTTCGACTAGGGTCATAATGGTCTGTTAATTCTCCTTTGATTTCAACAATATCAACATTTTTTAAATCATGACTATCTAATATTTTTCTTGCTACTGAAAAACCATCTAAACCACTTTTAGTTTTAATCTTTTTATATTTACTATATGAACTGCTTACAAATATTTGAGCAATTAGAGTTATTACAAAGCCTATTAAAACTAAAATATAGGTAGGGTCTATACCATAATAATACATATATTCATCTCCTTTTTTATATCTTTTCTATTTTAATTCCTTCCCTTGTATCAAGTATTTTATACCCTAAATCTTGAATTTTTAAACGAATATTATCGGCCTCTTGATAATTTTTTTCACTCTTATATTTATTACGAAGTTCTATTAATTTCTTAACTTCTTCTGAAATTTCTTCTTCTTTTAAAGCACTTACTAAGTTTAAAGATAAAACTTTATCGAATTCACTTATTAATTTTAATTTAGTGTAATCATTAATATCACTTTTTAAAACATCATATAAAACCGTTAAAGCTAAAGAAGTATTTAAATCATTTTCTAAGGCATCTTTAAATTTATTATTAAATTCTTCATAAGAATTTTTATCAAGTTCAGAAGACTTTTTATCTAAAGAGGCAACTTTACTTTTTAATTTTAAATAAGTATTCTCAGCTTGGTCTAAGGCTGGAAATGAAAACTCTAATGGTTTTCTGTAATGACTTCCTAAAACCATATAACGATAACTTAAAGGGTTATAACCTTTCTCTTTTAATAAAGAAACAGTTAAAAAATCACCTTTACTTTTACTCATTTTACCATTTTGAGTATTTAAATGCTCAACATGAAACCAATAATTACACCATTTATGCCCAAGATATGATTCACTTTGAGCAATCTCATTTGTATGATGTGGAAAAATATTATCAACTCCACCACAATGAATATCTAAATATTCTCCTAAATATTTCATTGAAATACCAGAACATTCAATATGCCAACCTGGATATCCAACTCCCCAAGGAGAGTCCCATTTTAATTCTTGACTATCAAATTTTGATTTCGTAAACCATAAAACAAAATCAGTTTTATTTTTTTTAGCTTTATCTTCTAAAACATCTTCACGAACTCCAACCATTAATTCGTCTTCTTTATGATTGGTTAAAACATAGTAATCTTTAAGTTTAGAAGTATCAAAATAAACATTACCACCTTGAAAATATGCATAGCCCGTATCCATTAATTTAGTAATAATTTTTATGTATTCATCAATTAAACTTGTGGCTTTAATTACAGTTGCTGGCTTTTTAATATTTAATTCTTCACAGTCTTTAAAAAAAGCATTTGTATAAAATTCAGCAATATCTAAAACTGATTTATGTTCACGTTTAGCACCACTTAACATCTTGTCTTCTCCAGTATCAGCATCACTTGATAAATGTCCAACATCAGTTATATTCATTACTCTTTCAACATTATATCCTAAATAATTCAAACTTTTTTCTAAAACATCTTCTTCGATATAGCTTCTTAAATTACCAATATGTGCATAATGATAAACAGTTGGTCCACAAGTATACATTTTAACATTTTTTCCTTTGTTAGGAATAAACTCTTCTACTTGTCTTGATAAAGTATTATAAAATCGCATAAGTCCTCCTTTAATCAGTATAGTCATATTATATACTTTTTACCTTAAAATGACAAGTTTTTCCTAATGTTTTCATAAGATTTTCACATTAGTTTCACAATATATATTTATGATAAATATTTTTTATATCACTACTTATTTTAATTTTTAATTTAAGTCATAAAACTAATCTATTTTTTTTAATATTTTAGTGTTATAATATTGATATATTAATCTTAAAGAGGAATTTTATAATGGGGTACAAGTAATGGGGTACAAATTTAAACAATTAATACATAATATAAAAGATTTTTTCAAATATATGAACAAAATATATTTAGTTATATTTGGTGTTTTAATTATTGCCTTAATCTTAACTATTTCTTTATTATCTTTTAAAAATAATAAAGAAGAAAAACCTAATGATACAGTTATAAATCAAGATTATAATTTAGTTTTATTTGGTCCAGAAGAAGTCTCTATTTATGAAGGTGATACTTATCAAGAAATCGGTTATTATGCAACTTTAAATAATAAAATTGTTACTTCCTTAGTTAAAGTTGATAACCCTATTAATTCTAATAAACTTGGAGAATATATTGTTACATATTCTATTGATAATATTGTTAAAACTAGAATTGTTAATGTTATAGAAAAAAAGAATTCTGGAGTTTCTGATATTAAACTTGAAGTAATTGGTAATACAGAAGTTCATTTAACTCTTGGTGATACTTATCATGATGCTGGTTGTCAGGCATTTGATAAAGATAACAATAATATTTCAAGTAAAATTAAAACTACTAACCCTGTTAATACCAATAAAGTTGGAATTTATTATATTACCTATTCTATTACTTTAGATAATGAAACCAAAAATACAAAACGTTTAGTTGTTGTTCACCCAAAAGAAAATACTTCAGGGAATAATCAAGGAAATGGAAGTCAAGGAAATAGTAACCAATCTGGTGGAAGTTATGGAAGTACTAATGAAAATAATGGTATTAAAGTAAATACTTTAAATATTTCAACTAACTATTCTAATACTTATACTAAAAATAATATTACTATTTCAGTTAGTGCTAGTGGAGATAATTTAGCTTATATTAAATTACCAAATGGCAATAAAGTTTATGGAACAACTACTTCTTATGAAGCAACTTCAAATGGTAACTACTACTTCTATGTTTATGATACTAATAATAATTATAATGTTACAACTGCTAGAATAACTACAATTGATAAAACTGCTCCTACTCTAACTTGTAATGCTACTTATACAGGTTCTAAAACTACTATTACAGTTAATGCTAAAGATAATTCTGGTATAAATTATTATAATTATGCTAATAAATATACAAGTGCTCTTTCAACTTTCACCGTTAATGAAGTTTTAGAGAGAAATAACATTACTGTTACTGCTTATGATATGGCTGGTAACTCTAAAACTGCTAAATGTACTACTCCTAAAAGTGGAGGTAATCTTGAAATTCATTTTATTGCTGGAATTTCTGATGATGATGCTATTTTAATTAGAAATAATAATACAACAATTATGATAGATGGTGGTCAATGGGGGGCACGTGATAAAATTGTTTCATATTTAAAAGCTGCTGGAGTTACAACAATCGATGCCTTAATTGGTTCTCATGTTCACTGGAACCATGTTCAATCACATGCTGCTATTCTTGATAATTTTACAGTTAAAAACACCTATTATTCAACTGACCCTCGAAATTGTGTTTCTTTAAGTCAATGTAAAAGTGATGATGTAAAATATATTAAAGATAAATTAAATTCTAAAGGAACCCCTGTTACAATATTAAAAAATTCCAGTTATTTAGAATATGGTGATATGAAATTATATTTCATTGGACCTAATCGAAAATTAACAACTTATCAAAATGCTAATTCTTTAGTCTTTATTTTAAAATATTTAAACAATACTTTTATGTTTACTGGTGATACTCCATATAACTATATGAATGCAAATACTTTTATAAACAACATGAAATATTTTAATATTGATAATATTGATATTGATGTATTAAAATGGCCTCATCATGGCTACGAAAATTTAAATGACGAATTTTTTAAAGCTACAACCCCTAAATATGCTATTATTCCAAACTGTTGTTGGTGTACTTCTAAATATCCAAGTAGTAATAATAAAAGTCTTATGAAAAAATATGGTACAACTTATTATCAAGTATGTGATTCTAAAAATATTGTTTTAATTTCTGATGGTAATAATATAGAAATAAAAACTAACCAAAAACCTGAAGATTATAAAAGATAATAAAAAAACATAAATTAGAGAGTATCTAGTTTATGTTTTTATTTTCTTCTATAATTTCTTTTACTTCCTTTTCAGACAAATTAGATATTTCTTTAATATCTTCTATTGATAACCCTTTATGTAACATATTAATTATCATTTCTCTTTCTTTTTGGATAAGTCCTTCTTTCACTCCTTCAGCATGACTTGCTTCTCTTTCTTCTGCTATGATGCCGTTTAATATCATTTGCTCATCTTCTTCTTTACTTATATACCTTGTCCATAATTCGTCATCATTATTCATTCTTTCTACTCCTTTTCTTTATTTTTAAGAGTCCCCTTATTCTTTTTATTTATCTCCTTCCTAGAAGTTTTTTATCCTCCTATTATTATATACTCGATTTTTTCTCAATATCTTTAAAGTTATTAAAAATTTTTTAATTTTTTTACATATTTACATAAAAAAACATAAACTAGTTCTTTCTAATTTATGTTTTTATTTTATTTTTCTTTTACTTTTTATTTTCTTTAATTATTTCTTCTACTTTTTCTATAGGAAGTTTAGCATATTTAACTATTTTCTCTAAAGACATATTATCTTCATACATATTAATAACCATGTCTTTTTTAGTTTGCAGTGTCCCTTGTTCTATTCCTTCTTCTTTTCCTTTAGTGTGACCTTCATTAAAACTTGTCTCTTTTTCTTCTGCTATTATTCCATTTCTTATCATTTGCTCATCTTCTTCTTTACTTATATACCTTGTCCATAAT
>CANQYO010000042.1 GCA_947628095.1 uncultured Bacilli bacterium
ACGTACGGTGGTGTGAGAGGGTATCATATCAATAAATGTTTATAAATGTTTATTGAAAATTTACTCTACTCGATTATTTTAACTTTTATATTAATCTTCTAAAAGTTCTTCTTTAACAATTTTTAAAATATCTTCGTCTGTAATTTTTAAAACTTTAATTAATTTTCTAAAAGTTTTAATGCTAGGGTTACTTTCTTTATTTTCAATTCTTTGTAATTGCCTTGGACTTATTTCAAGAAGTTCAGCTAATTCTTCTTGAGTTAATTTCATAGTATCTCGATAAGTTTTAAACGTATTCATATTCATCACCTAGACATATTGTGTCATTTTTTAAAAGAAAATTCCACGTAATGCTATGTCATATTATTTGAGTTTTATAATATTTTAATCTTGACATTTAATGTCGTGAGTGATATTATTAATATAGACATGATATGTCGTATATTGTATGGAGATTAATATGGTAGAAAATAATTATAGTTTAAATAGTTTTAAAGAAAATCAAGAAAAATTAAAAAAAGTAAAAAATAGAAAATTAATCTTGATGTTAGTAATATTGGGAGTTATTTTTATTACCTTTGGTGTAACTTATGCTATATTTGAAACTACAAAAGTAGGTAAGAATAATAGTGTCTTATTGGCTGGAGATATTTATATGCATTATAAAGAAAATAATGTTTTAAATTTAACTGATGCAACACCAAGAGAAACCTATGATTCAAATAGTTATTTTGAATTTACAATTGATGGCAAAAATGAATATAAAAAACCAATTTGGTACGATATATCATTAGTATATGGTGATAACGTTGAAGGTAAGAAAACAAGAATAAGTGATTATTTGTTGAAATTTAGGTTAGTAGAAAATAGAAGTGGGGAAGAAAAAGTATTATTTGATAACAAATCATATAATGATATAAATAATAAAAGAATATGGGTAGATAAGATAGATAAAGATACGGGAGAAGAGATAAAAATAACTTATAAATTATATATGTGGCTTAGTAGTGAACTAGAGGTTGGAAATACAAGCACTGCAACTTATACACCAGATGTATGGAATAATGATTTATATGCTAGTGTTAAAGTAAATGTAAGTGGAGATTTTGAAGAAAAGACATTAAATGAAGAGGAAGAAAGAGCAGTAGATGTAATAAAGAAGAAAGTAAATCAAAATGGACAAGTAATTGCAATAGATAATAATAGTAACAAGTGTCAAGATATTACCAATTGCAATGTGAGAGAATATCGATATTCTGGAACAGTTGCTAACAATTATGTGAAATTACATAATAATAATCAAGACGAATTATGGAGAATAATAGGAGTATTCAAAGAAGGCAATGAAGAATATGTTAAATTAGTTAGAAATGACGAATTGTCTAAAGAAATACTTCCTAATGAATATGTGATAGATGGTACTACTTATAAAATAAAAACAACGGAGGATGGTGATTTTGCATATTGGAATAATGTAACTGGTTCAAATGCAACAAATGATTGGAGTAAATCAGGACTTCAATATTATTTAAATACTGAGCAAGATAGTAAAGGAACAAAAGGGTATTTAAGTTATTTATCAACTGAAACTATGAATATGATTAGAGAAGATACAAAATATTATTTAGGAGCTCTTAATATGAAGGAGGGGGGAGATACAACAATAAAAGCATATCAACATGAAAGAGCAGTTGAAGGTTGTCTAAATAATTTGGGGCCTGAAGAAAATAATACTAAAACTGCTATCGAAGAAAACAGTAGTTGTCGTGTTTGGAAAGATTATCCTGCAATTTGGACTGGAAAAGTAAGTATGCTTTATGTAAGTGATTATGGTTTCAGTTTAAATAGTAATCATTGGACAAAAGAATTTTATAGTTTAAGTGTTTCAAATAGTGAAAGTTGGATGTTAAAAACAATGACTGGTGCTATGAAGAATAATATTTGGTCATTTCCACCTTCAATATCTAATCAAGGCTCTGCAATTGGTATAGGAAGTGCATATGATGGTTATGCTCATGAAGGTCCAGTTACATATGATAGAAATGTAGTTCTTCCAGTTATTGCTTTAAAGCCAAATGTTAAAATAACAAATGGTAATGGACTAGAAAATAATCCTTATATCTTAGAACTTGGAGATTAAAAAAAATCACTATAATAATAGTAATTTATAATATAGAGTTAGTTAGCTAATAAAATTAGTTAACATCTATGTTATTTTTTTTGGAATAAAACCAAGGATTAATCTTGTTTTTAACAACTTTTTTAGAAACCATAATCAATAAAAAAGATTTAGTTAAAATCTAGCGCACGCCAAGGTTAGTATCGTTTACGTTAGCCCAAGGATTCAACTCACCTGTAGGTTTAACATATGACATATTAGCGTGAGCGTTCCCCGAATTGAAGTTACCAGGCGACATATGGTTATTCAATAGATTAACCCTAATTTAAGAATAGTAAATTTTTGAAAAAAAATCAAGTTAATATTAAATATAATACTTATTAATTAAAAGTTATCTTAAAAAATATAAAAAACTTGAAAAATCATTATCTTTATGTTAACATTAATAATGTCCTTTGACTTATGGTCTGTTGGTGAAGTGGCTTAACACACCACCCTCTCAAGGTGGCATTCACGGGTTCGAAACCCGTACAGACTACCAGTTGAATATTAATCAAACTAAAAAAATATAGTTTGATTTTTTTTATTAAATTTTCTTAATACCTTGTTTTTTATTTTAAATTTTAATATACTTATGATAGAAAATAATAGGAAAGTAGAGTGTTACTATGAATTTTAAACGTGAAGTATTAATATCTAAAGATAATATAGCAATTGTAAAAAATAATCAAAAATGTCTTAAATGTGGTTATTGTGTTTCAGCTTGTAATGAAATGCAAGTTTTAAATCATTGTAAAAGTCCTCTTGAATTAAAAAAACTATGTATTAATTGCGGTAGATGTATTTTAGATTGTCCAGTTGATGCTTTACGTGAAAGATATAATTATTTGAAAATTGAAGAAATTTTAAAAGATAAAAAAAAGATAAAAATCGTAAGTATAGCTCCAGCTGTTAGAACTGCTTTTTTGGAAGAATTTGGAATTGTTGGTAAAAACAGTGAAGAGAAAATAATTGGAGCATTAAAGAAACTTGGTTTTGATTATGTATTTGATATAGCAACCGGTGCCGATTTAACAATTGTTGAAGAATCATATGAACTTGAATCTCGTTTAAAAGAAAATAAAAATTTGCCAATGTTTTCTTCGTGTTGTCCAGCTTTTGTAAAATATATAGAAGAATTTTACCCTGAACTAATACCTAATTTATCTACTTGCAAAAGTCCTATTGCTATGTTTGGAACAATTATCAAGACTTATTTTAAAGAAAAAATTAAAGTTAATGCAGCAGATATTGTAAATGTTGTAGTAGCTCCTTGTACAGCTAAGAAAGCTGAAATTAAAAGAGAAGAATTGAATGCAGCTGGAGTTTATACTAAAGAAAAAGGAATTCATGATACTGATTATGTTCTAACAACTAGAGAACTTGGAATTTTAATTAAAAGAAACAATATTGATATAACTAAAATCAAGAATGCCAAATTTGATAATCCAATTTTAATAGGAAGCCGAGCTGGTCTTTTATTTGGAAATTCTGGAGGAGTTTCAGAAAGTTTAATTAGAACGGTATATTATGATTTAAAACATGAAAACTTAAAAGAAGATGAATTAGTAATTAAAGAATTAAGAAGTGCTGGTGGTATAAAAGAATATCAAAGTCAAAATTTAGAATTAAAAATTTTAGCAGTTAATGATTTAAAAAATGCTAAAGATATTTTAGACAAAGTAAAAAATGGTGAATATGTTGCTGATTTTATTGAAGTAATGGCATGTCCACTTGGATGTATCAATGGTGGAGGTCAACCTAAAACCACTCTTTTAAATAAAAATAAAATAAAAAAATTAAGAAGAAATGTTATTTTTGAAGAAGATTTAAAATCAAAACATCGATTATGTCATGAAAATCCTTTTATTCAAGAATTATATGCTAATTTTTTAGATTCTAGAGGAAGTAGTAAAGCCTATCAATTGCTTCATAGAACGTATAAAGCTAAATCAGATTTAAAGGAGAAATAAAATGAAAAGGGAAATCAAAGAAAAAATAGAATACTGTGCTAATTGTACAACCAAACCATGTCAAACTGGCTGTCCTTTAAATAATGATATAACAGGTTTTATAAAACTATTAAAAGAAAGAAAAGAACAAGAAGCTTACGAACTATTATCAAGAACCACAGTTTTACCTAGTATTTGTGGTCGAGTTTGTCCTTATGAAAAACAATGCCAAGGAATGTGTGTTAAAGGAATATCATACACTCCTGTAAAGATTCATGAAATAGAAACATATTTGGGAGATTTAGCTCTTGAAAATCAATTTCCTTTAAAAAAATATCATAAATCAAAAAATAAAAAAGTAGCTATAGTTGGTGGAGGTCCAGCTGGTCTTACCTGTGCCACTTTTTTAAAAAGAAATGGGGTAGATGTAACCATTTATGAACAATATAAGGAGTTAGGCGGTTTGTTAGTTCATGGTATTCCTGATTTTAGATTAGAAAAAGAAATTGTTGTTAAAACAATCAAGAAAATTTTAGATTTAGGAATAAAAGTTGAATATGAATGTATTTTAGGTCAAAATTTATTTATTGAAGATTTAGAAAAAAAATATGATGCTATCTTTTTGGGAATAGGTGCTAATATAGGTAATATTTTAGATGTTGAAGGAAATAATTTAAGTGGAGTTTATAATGCTAATTTTCTTTTAGAAAAAAATATTCATTTAGATTTAGAAGGAAAAAAAGTAGCTATAATCGGTGGTGGAGATGTTGCTATTGATATTGCTAGAGTTGCAAAAAGAATGAATGCTAAAAAGGTTGAAATAATCTATCGTAAAGGAAAAGAAGAAATGCCAGCTAGAAATATTGAAGAAGAGTTGGCTTTACAAGAAGGAATTAAATTTTTATTTAATAGAAATTTAGTTAAAATAAAAGGTGATAGTAAAGTTACATCTATTGAAGTTGTTAGAACTAAATTTGTGACGAAGAATAATCAGCCAATGCTTGTATCAATTCCTAATTCAAATTATGAATTAAATTTTGATGTAGTAATATTTGCTATTGGTTCGCATATTGACTATGATGTTTTGAAAAAGTCACATTTAGAAGTTAATAAAGGAAAACTTAAAATTGATAGTAATAATATGACTAATAATTCTAAAGTTTTTGCTGGAGGAGATTTAACTAGTAACATAAAAACAGTTGCTTGGGCATCTAGAAGTGGAAGAACAATTGCCTATAAAATTTTAGATTATTTACAAGAAAATGTGTTATAATAAAACATATTTTTTTGATGAGGTGCTTTATGGAATTATATAAAGAAATAGAAAAAAGTATAATAAAAAAATATCGTAAAGATATTTGGGCAAATTTTGTTCATTCAGTAATTGATTATAAATTAATTGAAGAAAACGATAAAATAATGGTTTGTATTTCGGGAGGTAAAGATTCATTTTTATTAGCTAAATGCATGGAAGAGTTAAAACGTCATGGGAAATTTCCATTTAAACTTTTTTATGTTGTTATGAATCCTGGTTATAATGAGGATAATTTAAATTTAATTAAAGAAAATGCTAAAAAATTAAACCTTGATATTCAAATATTTGATTCTCCAATTTTTTCAGTTGCTAATAGTACACCTAAAAATCCTTGTTATTTATGTGCTCGTATGCGAAGAGGTTACTTATATAGTAAAGCTAAAGACTTAGGATGTAATAAAATTGCTTTAGGACATCACTTTGATGATGTAATTGAAACAACACTTTTATCAATGTTTTATGGAAGTGAATTAAAAACAATGATGCCTAAACTTTGCAGTGATAATTTTCCTGGTCTTGAATTAATACGTCCCCTTTATTTAGTAAGAGAAAGTTCAATTATAGCTTGGGCTAAATCTAATAATTTAAAATTTTTAAATTGTGCTTGTAAGTTTACTGAAAAATCAAAAGACATTGAAAACTTAAGTAAAAGAAAAGAGATAAAAGAATTAATTAAAAAATTAAAAGAAACTAATGAGAATATTGATTATAATATTTTTAAATCATTGGATAATATAAATTTAGATTGTGTCTTAGGTTATAAAAAAGATGGTATCTATAAAAGCTTTTTAGATGAATATGATATAAAAAAAGAAAAACATTTCAATAAAAAAACCAAAAAAAAAGAAAGTTAATTTGAGAAACTTTCTTTTTTAAAATTCTTTTTTCTTATAAATTCTTAAAGATATTATGTATGATATAGAAAGAATTAAGATTCCAATTAAAGGTAAAACAATATAGTAATAGTTGCTTATAAAATTTAAAATGGTATCAAAATTTTTGAATATTGGAGAATCAACTAAAAAGCCAATTCCAAAGATAAAAGCAAAGGTGATAATAAAAATTGCAATTCGAGCTTTTTCAACACCATATTTAAAAATAATCGGATACATGATAGCTTCAAATACAAATGAAACTAAAGAGGTTAGGAGTATAGTTAAAATACTGGTAACTTCTAACGTATTATTTTTTAAATAATTAATAATAACTAGTAGCATTAAAGTTATAATAGCTAAAATAAACATTAAGATAAATGTTGAAATATATTTAGCTAAAGGAACATTTTTTCTTCCATTGGGAAGGATAGCAGCATAACTGTCCCATTTACTTTGATAATCATAACTAAAAGTTGAAATAACTAACATAACTCCTAAAATAGAAGGAATAATTGAAATATCAAGACTTCCATATAAAGCTAAAACAATATATAGAATAAAAACTATAATTAAAGATTTGGCATTGCCAATTGAAAGTAATAAATCTTTTTTTATCAAACCTAACATATTTTTTCTCCTTTTATCATTAAAACCATTAAATCTTCTAAAGTAATTTTATCAATTACAAAATCTTTATATTTCTTTTTAACTTTATTTAAGTCTTTTATAAGGACATCAACATTATATTTATTTTTCATATAAGCAAGTATATCTTTTTTATCTAAATTATTAAATTCCGTATTAGTACATTTTAAAATTCCATAATTATTTAGAAGAGTAGGACTATCTTCATTAAAAATAACTTGTCCTTCATTTATAAAAATAATTTTATCGGCAATATGTTCTAAATCACTAGTAATATGCGTTGATAGTAAAATACTATTTTCTTCATTTTGAATAAAATTCATGAATAAATCTAATACTTCATGACGGACAACAGGGTCAAGTCCACTAGTTGGTTCATCTAAAATAAGTAATTTTGGATGATGGGACATAGCAGTTATAATTTCTAATTTTTTATGCATTCCACATGATAAAGTTTTAAGAGGTTTATTACTAGGAATATTAAATTTTTTTAAATAATCATTATATAACTTTGAATCCCAATGTTTATAGATACTTTTCATAATATTATTAATATTTGAAGCAGTTAGAATTTCTGGAAAAAAAGAATTATCTAAAACAACTCCAATATCTTCAAAGTCTTTTTCTTTCTCTTTACCATTTATTTTAATTTCTCCAGAGCTTTCTTTAATAATATTTAAAATACATTTAATTAAAGTTGTTTTACCAGCTCCATTTTCTCCAATTAAACCAACAATCATGCCTTTAGGAATTTCTATATTTAGAGGACCTAAAGTAAAATTATCATATTTTTTTGTTAAATCTTTAATTTCAATTATATTATTCATTATTATCACTCCCATAAAATATATTTATTAAATCAATTAAATCTTCTTTACTAATATTGTATTTTGATGCTATATTGATAGCTTCTTTAATATTTTTTTCAATCTCTTTATTAGCATTTTCTAAAATAAGATTAGAATTTTTTGGAGAAATAAAGGTTCCTTTACCTTGAATAGATTTTATATAACCTTCTTTTTCAAGTTCGTCATAAGCTTTTTTGATTGTCATGACACTTATTCCAATATCTTTAGCTAAATTTCTAATTGATGGCAATGGTTCGTCACTTTTTAAATCATCATCTAAAATTTGTTTTATGATATTTTCTTTAATTTGAAGATAGATAGGAACAAAACTAGTATTACTAATGATAATTTTCATAATTCCTCCTTATGTTTAACAGTATATAACACTATATAACATTGTGTCAAGGTCTAAAATAAAAAAACTGAAAAATTAATTTTCAGTTTCCATTTTATTTGTTAATTTATCAAGAAGTTTTTCTTTTTCTAAAATATCAAATTTTAGTTTATCAATTACTTTTTGCATTTCTTCTTTAAGTTCTAATTTTTCTTTATCTTTTTCCATATTAACCTCTATTTATCTATTTTTTATTTCCTTATCTAAATCTTTAAATTGTGAAATCTTAACATTATTTTGATATTTACTAATTTCATGATTTAAACTTTCGCGGCGATTATATAAATTATCAATATTACTTCTTAAGATTTGAAGTTCGATATTTAAAGCATTTTTTTCAACATTTGATTTTTCAACAAGATAAGCATTTAAATACATTGTTATTTTTTCTTCTAAAGTAACACTAAGAGAGGTTTTATTATTACGTTTTATAAAAAGTAAGAAATTTTTTAAAATATCTATCAAGGTTGTTTCTTGGTCATTTACTTTATAATTTGATTTAATGTATCTTTCAATTAAATATTTTTCAGTTGTCGAGAATCCTAATCTTTCTAAAGTCACATCTTGAAATTCAAAATTTTCACGTTTAGAATTATAGGTAAGTTTGGAATTTAATTTTACAGTTACAGGCATTTGAATATCTAAAAATTTATAATTTATAAGGTCGTAGATTCCACGTATTTTGTCTTTTATTCCTTCGTAAGAATAACGTTTATTACTAGCTAAAACACTTTCTAAAGGAATTTCTAAAAAATCTTTTACACTTTCAAGTCCTTGAGCTTTAAAAAAATGTTTAACGTCATGATTATTTCTAATAAAACTTAAAGACAATAAATCAATTTCTTCCAAATTTTCTACTTTTTTCATATTTTACCTCTAATCATAAATTTGTATCCACTCATTCGATACAACATCTTTTATTAAAACTAATTCATATTTACCGTTTTGATTAATATATATTTCATTGATATAATTAGGTACATTTAAAAGAAAAGTATCTTTAGCTCCAATTTTGTTATTAACTCCAAACGTACTATAAAACGTTAAATAATAATTACTACCTTTTTCTTTAACTTTCATTTTTCTGATATAACCCATGCTACTAGTTACATTTACTCTTAAGGTGATATTGTTATTTTCTTCTTTAAATGACGATAAAACTACATCATTTCTTGCACTTCCTGAATAAATTATATAGCAGATTATACATGTTAATATAAATATAATTATTCCTAATATAATGTTTTTTTTAGTCATTGTAACCTCTTTCTATTGACCTTTATTGTATTAACAAGAATATTATAATATATTTTAATAAAAATAGAAAGTCCTTTTTGAATATTTAGTAGATATTTACTTATTTTAAGGTTTTGAAGCTTTGGGAATAACTAAAATTTCTTGACAAATAAAAAAATTGAAAGTAGAATATAAGGCAAAAAAAGAGGAGGAATAGTTGATTGTTTTATGAAAAAAGAGGAAACAAAAAAAGAAAAAGATAAAAAGGAAGAAGTTAAGGTTAAAGAAGAGTTAGAAACTAAGGAAGAAAAAAAAGAAAAGGCTTTAGTAACTTGTCGTGTTTTATTTATTTCAGCTTTAGATAAAATCTATTTAGTTATTTTAGGTTTAGCCTTATTAATTGGAACTTTTAATATTTTTAGAGGAGATATTGGAAGTTTAAATTATGGTTTTTGGGGACGAGTAGGTAATGAAATAGTATTTTTAATAGGTTTATTTGTTGCTTATTTATTCTTAAATTGGTTTTATAAATGTGCAGCTAAGACAATGCTTTGTTTAACTAAAAATGAAGTATATAAAGAAACTTATGTTCCTTTTAAAAGAAGTGAAGAAAGCATACCTTTAGGAAAAATTACTAAAGTATCTACTGTTAATGTTTTTTGGATTTTTAGGTCTTTAGTAATTCATCAATATCATAGATTTCCACTTATCTTTATGACTTGGAATAATCAAGAGTTTAAAGATAAATTAAATGAGTTAATTACAACTGATACATTAAAAGTTGAAAATGAATATGAAGATAGAAATATTGTAACTAAAGTAATGTATAAATATCTTGCAATTGTAGGAATCGTTTTTGTTGCTATAATTTTATTACTTGGTTTTGTTAGATTCTTTACATATATTTTTAATAGTGAAAGAAATTTAGCTGGAACTTATAGTTCTGAATCAAAAGAATTTACTTTAAATAAGAATGGTACTTGTGAAATTGACGATTTCAATGATAATGTAGTAGAATGTACTTGGACTTATGATAGTGATTTAAAAGAAGTAAATATTGAATATGAATACGAATATAGTTTCTATTCTTATACTTCTAAACGAAATGGCAATATGACTTTAAATTATGATACTAAAACTAAAACTTTAGAATATAACAATGATAAATATACCAAATAAAAATAACTGTTAGCTTAAATTTAGGTTCTTCCGAAAGTTTCCGGAAAGAAATAAAAGTGGATAGAAATTGATGTCTACCATTTGAGGTTCACATCAA
>CANQYO010000043.1 GCA_947628095.1 uncultured Bacilli bacterium
CCTTTATTTTATGGGCTTTTTATCTTATATTTTTATTTTAGAGATATACCCGGACTTTTTGAATTTAATTCAGTCTAATTTAACATATAATTTTAAAAAAATAAGCATTAAGAATAAATCTTAATACTTAAACTACTTTTTCGATTTTAGAAATAAATTTAGGAATATCTTTAATTATTTCAGTATAAAGATTTGGTTTATTCTTAAATTCTTCTATTAATTCGATATCTTTATTGGTTAAAGTTACTTCTTTTCTATTAAAGTCATAAGGTTCCATTCCAATTAGAAAGTCAATACTTACTTTGAAAAATGAAGATATTGAAATTAAAATATCAATTGAAGGTTGAATAGCTCCACTCTCATAATATGAAACACAAGATTTAGAAACATTTAAAATATAGCCCAAATCATCTTGAGTTAAACCTCTTTCATATCTTAATAATTTTAACTTCTCTCCAAAATTCATAATTTACCACCATAAATACATTTTAGCTTATATAAGCCAAATAGTAAAGTAGTTTTTTCTTTTTATGCTTCTAATTCTTCAGAACTTTTATTAGATGATAAGAAAGTTATATTTTCAGCAATTATTTCTGTTATTTTTCTTTTAACTCCTTCTTTCTCATATGAATAAATTTGAATTCTCCCTCTGATTCCAATTAAATCTCCCTTTGAACAATACTCATTTAGATTTTTAGCTATATTATTCCATAAAATACAATCTATAAAATCTGTTTCATAAACACCATCAGAATTCTTAAATTTACGACTAACTGCTAAAGTAATTCTTGACACTTTATTCCCATTTTCATGTTCAATTATTTCAGGGTCTCTCACTAATCTTCCAACCAACATCACTGTATTAATCATAAAAACCTCCTTTCAAAATGACTATAAAATAAAGAGGTTTATTATGTCAAATCAGCAAATTTAAGAGAAATTTTAATTTTTTCGAATTAATTTAATTTAAAATTAAATTTTCCTCTAACCAATTTTTCATTTTACAAAAAAAGTTTTTTAAAATTTACAAATTTAAAAAACTTTTATTTGACACAATTTTACATTATAAAACTTTACTAATCAATCTATTTAACTCAACAGCATACTCAACTGGTAATTCTTCTTTAAACTTATCAATAAAACCTAAAATTATTAATTCCATTGCTCTTTCATAATCAATTCCCCTACTCATTAAATATAAAAGATTATCTTCACTTATCTTAGAAACGGTTGCCTCATGATAAATATTACTAGAATTATTTTGATTAATATCAACTGGATATGTATCACTTTTACTTATATTATCTAATATTAAAGTATCACATTTTAAACTAGCTTCACTTCCAATAGCACTTTTTTTAATATCAATTTTTCCTCTATAGGTTGAATTTCCACCATTTAAAGCAATACTTTTAGATATAATTTTACTTTTAGTATTTTTACCAATATGAATCATTCGACTACCTGTATCTTGAAACTGTCCTTTACTTGCTAAACTAATAGTAATACAAGTTCCCATTGCATTATCACCTTTTAAAATACAAGCTGGATACTTCATTGTATTTAAACTACCTATATTTCCATCTATCCACTCCATTGTCCCATTTTCTTCTACAAGAGCTCGTTTAGTAACTAAATTATTAACATTTGGTGCCCAATTTTGTACGGTTGAATAACGACATTTACTATTTTTACCAACAAAAATCTCAACTACTGCTGCATGCAAACTAGATTCACTATAAGTAGGTGCTGTACAACCTTCAATATAATGTAATTCACTATTATCGTCTACAATAATCAAAGTTCTTTCAAATTGTCCCATTTTAGGACTATTAATTCGAAAATAACTCTGTAAAGGTCTATTTAAAATAGTGTTTTTAGGAATATAGATAAAACTTCCTCCTGAAAAAACACAAGAATTTAAAGCAGCAAATTTATTATCAGCATTGGAAACTAATTTACCAAAATATTTTTTAACTAACTGAGGATATTTTTTAATAGCTTCATCAATTGATGTAAATATAACATTTTTACTTTCTAATTCTTTTAACATATTATGATAAATTACTTCACTTTCATATTGAATACCAATACCATCTAAATTACAAGCACTCTCAATAACTCCAAGATTTTTAAATTCATCTTGAATATCAGTATTTACTTCTTTCCAATCTTCTTTCATATCATCTTGAATGCTTTTATAATATATTACTTTATCATAATCTATTTTATATTTTGGTCCAAATTCTGGATTTTTTAATTCTTGAAATTTTTTAAAACTATCAATTCGATAATTTAAAAAATAATCATCTTCGCCTTTTAACTTAGATATTTTTTTAACATTTTCTAAGTTTAAACCTACGATTTCGATTTTAATCACCTTGTTTCTTTTTTTCTTTTTGCTTTCTAATATGACGTTTTTTAAATGATATTATACTTTCAGTTAAAATCATATCTAAAAAGAATGTTCCAATTAATAGAATTAATAATGTTAAACAAAGAGTTGCAATTAAATTCCAAATATTATTGTCAAATATATTTAAAATATCTAAAAATGTTGTATGATAAAAACATATAACGTCAAGAGCAGTAAATAAAATCATGAATATTAAAGCTTCTTTTAAATAAATTGTTTTTCTTCGTTTTTTATCAGCTCTTGTAAATGAAGTTGGTAATTTTTTACCTGTTAAACTTTTAATAATTATCTCGTCTTCTATTTCTATATTTTTAACTTCAATATTTTTCTTACTATTTTTCTTTTCTAAAATAAGAGCTTTTTTAGCTTGCTTTTTTTCTAGTTTTAAAGCTTTTTGTTCTTCTTTATTTAATTTCTTTTTTTTCTTTTTAGGTACTACTTCTTTTTTATTTTTTTTAATATTACCTAACCAAAGACCTAATTTTTTAAAACCTAAAATAATCTTTTGAAATACAGTTTTAAAAAATAAACCAACTTTTATTAAAAAATTACGAAATTTAATCAAAATACTAAGAGTGACTAATTTTATTTTTCTTCCAATTGTTCTATCTTTTAATTTTTCTTCTTGTTTTATTTTTCGAACTTCCTGTTTTTTCTTTTTTAATTGATTTTTTTCCTGTTCTTTTATTTTTTCTTTTGCAATATCATTTTTTATCTTTGATTGAACTTTTGAATAGTTACTTTTTTTGTTTTTATTTTGTTTATTTTTATTATAATTATTTTGTTTATGATATTTAATTTGATTTGTATTTGATTTCTTCGTTAAATTTTCCTCTTTTTTTTCTTTAGTTTCTATAGGCAAATTTTCTTTAACTTTAGGAGTTTTAGAATTTGTTTTTTTAACATTTGAGTTTACTTTCTTTTGATATACATTTTTATTTTTAGAATTATTATTTTTCTTCTTATTTGTATTTTTATTTTTTGAAGAAGATTTGCTTTTATTATTCTTATTTAATTCATTTTGAACATTTTTTTTAGTATTCGCCATATTATCACTCCCAACACGTATATTATATAAAAAAAAATATTAATTGACAAGTAATATAAATAATGTTAAACTTATTTTGTTTTAGGGAATTAGTTTAATGGTAAAATAGGGGTCTCCAAAACCTTAGATGGGAGTTCGATTCTCTCATTCCCTGCCATTTGAAAACAATATGAGCTTTTATTACTTTGTATTAGGTTTTGCTGTTAATATAAATCTTAATAGTAAAAAAATAACTAAATACACAGTTAATAAAATAGTTCGTTAAAATAAATTAAGAGTTGTCTAAAAGAAAATACTATTTGTTATTTTCTTTTTCTTTTAAGAAAAAAAGCTTTTATCAAGCTTTTTAAGATAACAAATTAAGATTTTTGCAAATGCTTTTTCTTATAATGATTAACAATTTTCATAGTAAGTATTGAATATGCTACTAAGATAATAACATATACTATATCAGTACCCCATTTAGGAACATTAAGTTTTAAAACTGATAATAAATATGTATAACAACCTATAATCAAAGCATGATTTAAATAGATAGCATATGATAAATCACCGAATGAACTAAAAATTTTTCTATTCAAAAGTTTATTAATCAAAGACTTTTCGTTAAATAATTCTAAAATAATAATAACAAATAATATTAAATAATTATAACCGTATGCATTACATACAAAAAGAAAAATAAGTGATAAAAGAGAAAAAACATTTAACAATACATGATATTTACTTTTTAATAATTTTTCATAATCATTAGAAATAATAAATCTATAAATTAAAACACCTAAGCACATTGGACCAAAAGCTCTAAGTAAAGGAAAATATATAAAACCATAAAAACCAAAAGCTTCAACTTTATTGATATATAAAAGTGTATAAATACTTATCACAGATATTGGACAAATTAATTGAATTGTCATTTTTTCATTTTTCTTTAAAAGTGTATAAATAAAATAACCAGCTATTAAAAGTGTACATACTTGCCATAAAGGATAATTGATTCCCCCATCATAAAAACCAATATTTTGAAGTAAGAAAAATTCTGGTAATGCTCTATAAAGTTTTACAAAAGCATCTTTAAAAATCACTAAAATAGAAGTATTTTTTATAGCTGAAACTACATCTAAAGAAATAGTTGCTATTAAAAGAATTACTAAAGATAACAAATAATGTGGATATAAACTTTTGATATGGTCTTTAGTATATTCATAACCACTATAATCTTTATCTTTTTAGAATAATATTTCTTAGCTAAAAAGACACCAGATATAACAAAAAAGAAAGTAACAGCATAAGTTGAGATTGGTGTATTAACTTTATAATGATAAAGTGCTATCGAAATAGCCATAACTAATTTTAAAAAATCAATTGAGTAAATTCTTTTCATAATCTTCACTTTCTCTTTCCAAAAAGCCTCTATGATGCTATACTTTAATTGTAACACAAATTATAAAGTCTAACAAATTAATTGACAGTAAGGAGAAATTTTATGAAAATATGTATTTTAATTCAAATACACAAAAATTTTGATTTTGTTTTAAAACTTATTAATAGATTAAGACATAAAGATGTCGATATTTGGCTTAATTTTGATAAGAAAAATACATATAATCCTGACCAATTTCCAAATTGTTTTTTCATTAAAGATAGAGTTGATATAAAATGGGGGGACATTACTTTAGGAGATTCCTTCATGAGAGCAATCAAAGAAATTATTTTATCTAATTATAAATATGATAGAATAATTTATATAAGTGGCCAAGATTATCTTTTAAAACCAATAAATGAAATTGTTGATTTTTATTCCAAAAAAGAAAATCTTGATAAAGAATTTCTAAGTTACCGACCTATTTTAGATAAAGATATAAATTTAAAAGCAAGATATCAATATCACCGTTTTAAAAATCGTTATTTAGACTTTTTAAGTAGAAAAATTTCTAAAAAACGTGATTTTATAAAAAATTATGAACCATATTATGGAAGTAATTGGTTAAATATAACTTTAGAAGCTGCTAAATACCTTGTTTTGAAATATGAACAAGATAATTTTTATAAATATTTTAAATATAGTATAGCTATGGATGAAATAATACCGCATTCTATTCTTTTATCTAAAAATTCTCCCTTTAAAGATAAAGTTATAAATGACAACAAACGATATATTGATTGGTCTAATCATAAAAAAGGGTTAAATAATGGTAACCCAAATATATTAGAAGAAAATGATTTTGAAAAAATAATCAATAGTAATGCTGATTTTGCTCGTAAATTTGATATGAAAACCAATAGTAAGATTATTGATATGTTAGATAATTATTTAGATAACAAAAAATAAAACTATAAAAAATACCTAATATAATGATAAACATCATATTAAGTATTTTTTTATTTAAAGAAATTAAAGTTTTAATATTTTAATACTTTTTGGAAAACTTTTTGACGTTCTTTTAAAACATTATCAACGTATTCAAATTGATTATCATTAAGCCATACTGGACAAGGTTTACTCATAAATTCTTCTAAAATTTTACGATATTCTGAATCATAAGCTAATCTTTCAAAAAAAGGTTTACAAATTTCTGGATAATCAATATATAAAGAAACTAAATTAGGGTCTAACCCATCAAAAACATTATCACTTACTTCTTTTGCTTCTTCCCCATTAATAAAAAGTAAATCTTCACTATAAGGGAAATTAGGAAACCAACATTCTTCACTATTAAATTTCATACCATTTTTATGGTCAATTCCTAAACTTCTTTCACTATCATAAATACAATTTGGAGTTAACCCAACAAGTTTAACTATACCATTTTCAATAGTTAAAAGTTTTTTAGCTTCTTCCAACCTTTTAATTTTTTCAATTCTAAGTCTATTTTTATAAGAAACCCCATCTATTTTAGGAATTTGAAAAGCAATATTATTAGGATTTCTATCAACTTGATAAGTAAAAGCATCAGCAATAAATAATTTAATTAAAAATAAACGATTTCTTTCATAATCTTCTTGTGATAAAGTATTTTTAAAATAATTTAAAAAACTTTTTAAAGAATAACCATTATTATAAAAAACAAAATCTGAAATTTTAGGGTCCATTATTTCACTTGCTAAATAATGATTATAATTTAAATCTTGAAAAGTTTTAGACAATAAACCATATTTTGTTTCTTCTTTAGAAGTTGGCTCATTAGGGTTAATTGTTCTAATACAAGCAATTTGGTATGTTAAAGCTTCTAAACCCATAATTTGAGTTGCAAAACGACTAAAAAATAACTCTGTAAAAATACGAAAATCATTTCGAACTTTAAAATATTGAGGTACATCATCTATCATATACCAAGTTGGTTTTTCACGTAAATAACTACTATTTAATAAAACTAATTTTTTAAGTTTTTCTAAAGGTATCATTTCACTACGATAATGTGGTATTGTTTCCTTATTAAAATCCATATTAATCCCCTCTTTAATGATGCGTATTTTATCAAATTTTTTCATTTTTGTCAACTTAAAGTAAATAACTATAATTTTTTAGCAAATAAAAAAACCTTATAAAAATAAGGTATAATGCGATATGGGGTGGAATAAGGGAATCGAACCCTTGCATACTAGAGCCACAATCTAGCGTGTTAACCACTTCACCAATTCCACCAAAACAATAGATATATTATCATAAAATCTTAATTATAGCAACTAATTATTATTATTTTATGTAAAAAAACTTAATATTTTCACAAAAATATGTTATATTTTAATTATAAAAGTAGAAAGAAGGTTTTATGAAAATAGGAATAATTGGAACGGGTGCTTATGCAATCGCTCTTGCCTCTGTTCTTGAAAATAAAAATGTCAATATCATGATGTGGACTGCTCTTAAAAATGAATATGACGAATTAGTAAAAACTAAAAAAAATCTTAAAGCAAGTAAGTATAAGTTATCAGATTCTGTTACTTTTACAATGAATATGGACGAAATTGTTAAAGAAAATGACACTCTTATTTTAGCTATACCAGCTAAATTTATAGAATCAACAGTTGATATTATGAAAAAATCTTTTACTAATCAAAATATTTTAATTGCCACTAAAGGCATTGCCACTAAAAATCAAGAATTAATACATGAATATTTAGAAAGAGAATTAAATACTAAAAAAATTGCTTGTATCTCTGGTCCATCTTTTGCAAGTGATGTTATCAAAAAAGAACCAATCGGTTTAACTTTAGCATCTGAAAATGAAGAAACTTTAAATTATTTTATAGAATTATTTAAAAATATACCATATTTATCAATTGAAACAAGAAATGATATCATTGGTTGTGAAATCTGTGGTATTTTGAAAAATGTTATGGCTATTTTTTCAGGTATTTTAGATGGTCTTTGTATAACTAACTCTACTAATGCTAAATTTTTAATGGATGCAAGCTATGAAATAAGAAATATTATAACTGCTTTTGGAGGAGATAAACATACTTTTTCAACTTATGCTGGTATGGGTGATTTAATATTAACTTGTACAAGTACTAAAAGTCGGAATTATACATTTGGTAAATTAATTGGTGAAAATGGTGATTTTAAAACATATGGAAAGAATACAACCACTGAAGGACTAGAAAATTTAAATACCATTTATGAGCTTTTAAAAAAGAAAGATATTTATTCTGAAATAGTCGATATTTTATATAAAATTATTTATTTAAATCAACCTAAAGAATTAGTTTTAGAATATTTAAAAAATAAAAAATAGCAACTTTAATTAAGTATTGCTATTTTTTTTAATAATTTTATTCGACATTTTAAATATCATTTATTTTTAATATTTATTTTTCTTGAAAAGCAAATTTTCGCTTGTTAAATATCATTATTTATACTATTTTAATAATTTTCTTTTTTAACTTCAAAATAACTTTGAGGATGATTGCATACAGGACATACTTTTGGAGCATTTTTACCAATAACAATATGACCACAATTACGACATTGCCAAATTGTATCTCCATCTTTAGAGAATACTAAACCATTTTCTATATTATTAATTAATTTACGATATCTTTCTTCATGTTCTTTTTCAATTTTAGCTACTCCTTCAAATAAAGTTGCTATTCTTGTAAATCCTTCTTCACGAGCTACTTTAGCAAAACCATCATACATATCAGTCCATTCATAGTTTTCACCATCAGCTGCATCATTTAAATTTTCTAAAGTTCCTGGTACTTCTCCTCCATGTAATTCTTTAAACCACATTTTAGCATGCTCTTTTTCATTATCTGCTGTTTCTTCAAAAATATCAGCTATTTGCTCATAACCATCTTTTCTAGCTTTACTAGCATAATAAGTATATTTATTTCTAGCTTGACTTTCACCTGCAAATGCTGTCATTAAATTTTCATAAGTCTTACTTCCTTTTAGTTCCATAAATTAATCCTCCTTTTAACTAAAAACACTTAAAAATAAGTTTTTTTAAGACATTTTTATTATATCATAAAACTAAATAATAAACTATTCTAAATAAAATATTTTAAAAATTTAAATTATAAATATCTTCTTTCTATACTAAAGTTTAATATTTTATTTTGAGGGCAATAATAACTTTCCTCCATAAAAGAATTTATAGAACGAGCTCTAATAAAATCTTCTTCTTTTAAATCATAATCTTTCATTAATATTTCTAAACAAGTATTAGTAACTTCAATTTTTCTTCTTTCATTATCAGTTAACCCATCATTTCTTAAAGCAAGTTGTTCTATTACATATTCATAATCTCTAATTTCTCTTTCTCTATCTTTATCATATACAAGAGCAAGTCCATAATACAAATTTTCTCCAAAAGCATTTGGTATAAGATGTGGATTTTTTCTATTATTTAATTCTTGAATACTTTCTCGAAGTCTTTTTATTTCTAATTCTCTTTTTTCTCTACTTTCGATATTTTGATATAAAGTTGCATTTAAATAAGCAAAATTAAATTTAAATAAGTCAACATTTTCATCTTCTAATCTAATAAACCCTTTAGCAGTTTCTGAATAACAATAAAATTCTAAATCTTGAATTTCTTTTTTTACTAAACTATATGCTCTAGTACATACATTATAAATAAATGCTTTTTTATAAATTTCTAACTCACTCAAAGATTTTTGGTCGACATCACTCAACTTTTCTTTTAAAGCTGAAAATTCTAGTTCTATAATTGCATTTAAATACTCGAGCATTTCTTTATTTAATATTCCTTTGTAATTACTAAGTAATAATTTTAATTCTTCTTTACTATCCATATCATATACCTCTACCTTTATAATACCATAAAAAAAATTAAGTTACTTTCGCTTTTACATTAATTTGTCAACTCAATAACTCAAATTAAATTACATCATATAATATCTTGAATGGAGGATTTATGAAAAAGAAAATTATAATGATATCAGCAATTTTAATAATTTTTTTAGCTGCTTGTTCAGTTTTATTTAATAATAAAAAGACTGAAACTCAACTACCAAAAGTTACAGTTGCTGAAGTTGCCCATAGTATTTTTTATGCACCACAATATGTTGCATTACATAAAAATTATTTTAAAGATTTTGGCCTTGATGTAAATATTATTTTAACAAATGGTGCCGATAAAGTTACAGCAGCTGTTTTATCTGGAGATGCTGATATTGGTTTTTCTGGAAGTGAAGCTACTATATATGTTTATAATCAAGGTGAAAAAGATTATTTAAAAACATTTGCTGGCTTAACTCAAAAAGACGGCAGTTTTATTGTGTCACGTAAAAAAATCACAAATTTTACTCTTAATGATTTAAAAGGAAAAACAATAATTGGAGGTCGAATTGGCGGTATGCCCGAAATGACTCTTGAATATATTTTAACTAAAAATGAAATTAATCCCAAAAATGATTTAACAATTGACACGAGTATTCAATTTGCTGCCATGCAAGGAGCATTTGTAGGTGGAACTGGAGATTTTGTTTGTTTATTTGAACCTAATGCTATGATAAACATTCTCCTCCCCTAAAAAAATAAAATTACAAAATTAATTTTTTTCCTT
>CANQYO010000044.1 GCA_947628095.1 uncultured Bacilli bacterium
AGGGTTATCAAAAGAAGATATTAAGGAAATATCTAATTTATCTGATGACGAATTAGAAGAAATAATTAAAGAAAATAAAAAGTAAAAGAAAAATAAAAAAGACATAAATTAGAAAAACTAGTTTATGCTTTTTTTATGTAAATATGTAAAAAAAGTTAAAAAATTTTTTTAATAACTTTAAAGATATTGAAAAAAACGAGTATATAATAATAGGAGGATAAAAAACTTCTAGGAAGGAGATAAATAAAAAGAATAAAGGGGCTTTTAAAAATAAAGAAAAGGAGTAGAAAGAATGAATAATGATGACGAATTATGGACAAGGTATATAAGTAAAGAAGAAGATGAGCAAATGATAAGAAATGGAATAATAGCAGAAGAAAAAGAGATAAGTTTTAATGAAGGTCACACTAAAGGAAAAGAAGAAGGAACGTTACAAGCTAAAAAAGACATGGTTATAAATATGTTACATAAAGGGTTATCAAAAGAAGATATTAAGGAAATATCTAATTTATCTGATGACGAATTAGAAGAAATTATTAAAGAAAATAAAAAGTAAAAGAAAAATAAAATAAAAACATAAATTAGAGATTATCTAGTTTATGTTTTTTTAATATAGTTTTAAGTTTAATAAATTAATTATTTAAAATCTATATTTTCTTTTTAGGAAAACCAAGGACTAATCTTGTTTTTAATTTCTCAAAAATAAACCTTAATTAATTTTTAAGTTATAATTAAAATCTGCGCGCACGCCATTCGAACCAGCAACCCAATCGCCATCAATTTCACCATTTGGGTGAACAACTAATTCATGAGCACTAGCACTCAAAGGGCGGAAGAAACGAGGCGACATTTAGCGTAATTAGATTAACCCAATAAAGAAGAATTTATTTACTTTTAACTCTTGGGTATGGTTCCTTTGTATCGGTTAAACCAACTATATAATCAATACTAGTATTATAAAATTTAGCAAGAGTTTCTAAGTGATATATTGGCATATATCTAACACCTGTTTCATAACGACTATATTGATTTTGAGTAGTTTTTAAAATTTTAGCAATATCTTGTTGATATAAGTCTTTATCTTCTCGTAAATCTTTTAATCTCAACATATTCTCACCTCTAAAACATTTTCTCATATATCTAAATAAATATATTGACTATATACCCAAATAGATATATAATGTTAATATATATGTTCGAACGGACATATGGAGGTTAATATGAAAAACAAAAGAAATGTTGGGTTAGTATTAACAATAGTCGGTGGTTTATTTTTAGTATTTGGTCTAAGTTATGCCTTTTATAATTATGTTATAACAGGAGACCAAAACACAGTTTTAGTAACTGGGGACATCTATATGAACTATACAGAAAGTAATCAAATCAACTTAACCGATGCAGTTCCAATGGATAAAGAAGCAGCATTGAAGTTAAATGATAATATCTTTAAATTTACAATAACAGGAAAAAACCAAAGTAAGAAAGATATCTATTATGGAATAAGTATAGTATATGGAGAGGAACAAAAAAGTAAAACCAGATTAAAAGATGAGGATATAGATGTCTACTTAACGAGTGGAGAAGATGTATTAGTAAATGCAAATAGATATAAAAGTTTAAATGATACTAGAATTTGGGTAGAGAAAATAAATGCAGAAACTAATTCTTATATAAAAGATTATAGTTTAAGATTATGGATAGACG
The DNA here is from genome assembly GCA_947628095.1 of uncultured Bacilli bacterium. GTDB lineage: Bacteria > Bacillota_I > Bacilli_A > RF39 > UBA660 > RUG591. The sequence goes on from CANQYO010000044.1 coordinate 1,705, forward strand.
AAGGAGTAACTATAGGAAATCAAAATGTAGATTATACAGAAGAAGTATGGAATAATAGTTATGCTAGTTTCAAAGTAAAAGTAGATGGAAATTTAAATGAAATGAATGTACCTTTAGAAGTTGATTATCAAAGCTCCTATTATGAAAATGGAAAAACATATTTTATGGTATCTATAAGTAATTACTTAAACCCAAGTGAAAAAGGAATAAGACTTGCAAGTTCAGATACTATGAAATTAGATATAACAACAAGTAACAAAGATGTAGTTTTCTCATATCAAGACGATGCAGGAAATAAAAGTGAAGATGGAAATAATTTATCTAGTATAATTCAAACTTATATATTTGAAGAAAATAAAAAAGTAAAGATGCAAGTATTTGTAAATTCTAAAAATGATATAGATTTAAAAACAGATATAAGTATTAAACTTACAAAAAATTCAAATGAAACATATGAGATATTAAAATATATGCATATAAAAGGAAGTAAAGATTATTGTCAAAATAATGGTTTTGATAATTTTGCTGATTGCTTATTAGTAAGTGAACAATTAAGTAATACAGTAGAAGAAGCAAAAGTTGGAATAAAAGCCAAAGGTAGTCCAACATTAAGTAAAACGGCACCAGAGATAACATATGTTGCAACAGCTGAAACACCAGGAGCAACAGTACCTCAAAGTAAAAATTATTTTTGGACATATGGAGACAATGTTTCATTCAGCACAAAAAATGGTATCTTTACTATAACTGGAAATGTAAAAGAAAAACAACCTTTAACAAGTGTTATGAATGGAAAATGGACATGTGGAACAACAAATTATGGAAATACTTCATGTGAAAAAGTATATCATATAACTTCAATGGAAGGAGATACAATTAAAACAGCAACAAGTAAAACATATCAAATAGCAAATGTTATAGGTTCAGAAGTCGGACTATATGAAACAGAAGATAATGATGGCGATACGTACTTTTATAGAGGTGATGTTAGAAATAACAATCTCAAATTCGCTGGTTTCTATTGGAAAATATTAAGAATAAATGGAGATGGTTCTATAAGATTACTTTATAATGGAACTAAACCAAATGCAATCGATTATGATGCATCAAGTGTAACTGGAGCAGGTGTACAATACAATGCAAGATTTGCTGACCCAGCATATGTAGGTTATATGTATGGAGATAATTTTTCTGAAACGCCTATTAAAAGTAAAACAACTGATATTTATGGAGAAATAGTAATAGGTGCTAAATATTATTTTGCCAAAGAATATTCAAGTGATAATACTGCTAAGACATTTAAATTAACAAATGCTGATTATGTAGGAACATTTAGTGAATGGAATGAACAAAATAAATTAGCTGAAGGTTATAAATATACTTGTAAATCAACTTCAAAAACAGGAACATGTCAATTTTTAATGGAAATAGTAAATTTTGAAAGCGCAACGTCGGTAAATACCTATTTTTGGACGTTTGGTTCAACAAGTTATGAAAATACAAGAGAAGATAATGCAAGTAGTAATGCTAAAATTGTTCTTGAAAATTGGTATGCAACTAAATTAGCAATTGCAAGTGAAGCTGGAAAAACAGCTGATAAATATATAGACATTAATGCAACTTTTTGTAGTGACAGAAGTTTATCTCAAGAAAAAGGAAATGGTGATGGTTATACAACAGCTCCTGAAACATTCTATGGAAGTTTTTATAGAAATGTAAATAAAAAAATTGCAAATTTAAATTGTCCAAATAATGCTGATTTATTTAGTGCAATAGGAGCTTCAAAAGGAAATAAAAAGTTATCTAAACCAATAGGTTTAATAACAGCCGACGAGATTTCATTAGCTGGAGGTTTGTATAATACAAAAAATGAAAGATATTATTTATATACAGGCCAAAAATTTTATGGAATATCGCCATCCAGATTTTATTCTTGGTTTGCTCGTGCTTATGTGTTTGGTGTTCTTGAAGCAGGCGAATTCATAGGTACTCGAGTTCAAAATACTAATCTTGGCGTTCGTGCAGTAATCAATTTAAAGAAAGAAGTTTTACTAGCTGGAGGGAATGGCACAATGGACGACCCATATACCATAAAGTTAGCTAATTAACTATAAAGTTGTAATGAAAAAGAGAATAGATAAAATATATAAGAGTTAAATAGAAATACTATTTGGATCTTTTAAAATAGACTTCTTGAGATTAGAAAAACTAAAAATAACATTTCAAAAAATAAGATAAAACAATTAATTCTTGTTAAAGAAAATAAAATGATAAAAAGTTGATAAGTACATACTATTAAACAAATACTTGTAACAATATTATACATATTACTAGCTCTTCTTCTAGCTCTACACATATTACAATAACAAAACATTCCATGACTCTTCTTTTTAAACATAGTTATCACCATTATAGTTTATGATAAAGTTTTAATTTGTATAGTTTTTTAATTCATTTTGGTATATAATAAATTTAAGGTGAGAGTATGCGAAGAAGAAAGGTAAAAATTAAAAGACTTGCTATTTTGTTAGTATTTGTTGTTTTAATTATAGGGGTAATAGTTGGAATTAAAGCTTTAAAACGAGATAGCCTTAGTAAAGAAGAAAATAAAAAAATTACCAATTTTAAAAATATGCAATTAAAAGATGTAAAAGACTATACTACTAAAAATAAAATAGAGCTTGTAGTAAATTATGAATACAATAAAGCCAAAAAAGATACAGTTATTGAAAGTAATTTAAGTGATAATAAATTAACAATTGTGGTTTCTCGTGGTGAATTAGATAAAGAAACATTAAAAGAAAAGAATGTTAATGAACTTGGTAAAGTTCCAATTATGATGTATCATGGAATTGTTGATACTACTGAAAATGAATATACTGGTGGAAATGTTGATAAAGACGGTTATAATAGAACTAGTAATGCATTTAAAAAAGATTTAGAATTCTATTATGAAAAAGGTTATCGTATGATAAGACTTAAAGATTATATTGATGGTATTGTTGATGTTCCTCTTGGTTATTCTCCAATTATTTTAACTTTTGATGATGGAAATGCAAATAATTTTAAAGTAATTGGAAAAGATAAAGATGGAAATTTAAAGTTTGACCCTAATTCAGCAATTGGAATTTTAGAAAGTTTTAAAAAAGAACATCCAGATATGAATGTAACAGCTATTTTCTTTTTAAATTCGGGACTTTGTAATCAACCAAAATATAATGAAGATATCATGAAATGGTTAATTAAAAATGGTTATGATATTGGTAATCATACAACTAATCACTCAGATTTTACTAAAATATCTGAAACTAAAACAATTGAAGTTGTTGGAAAAATGTATCAAACTTTAGAAAGTATTATTCCTAATGATTATGTTAAAATTTTAGCTTTACCTTTTGGTTCTCCATATAAAAAGACTCATGCTAATTATAAACATATTTTAAAAGGTAATTATAATGGTTATGAATATGAAACCGAAGCTGCTCTTAGAGTTGGGTGGGAAAGTGAAGTATCACCATTTGATAAAACTTTTGATAAAACTTTCTTAAAAAGATGTCGAGCTTATGATAATAATGGTTCAGATTTTGATATTGAAATGAACTTTAAATTATTAGATAAAAATCGTTATATTTCTGATGGTGATAAAAATACAATCACAATTCCAGAAAGTAGTAAAGATAAATTGGCAACAATTGATTTAGAAATAGTTACATATTAGGAGGTAAAATGAAGATATTAGTAACAGGTGGACTTGGTTATATAGGTTCACATACAGTCGTTGAATTATTAGAAGAAGGGTATGAAGTTATTATTGTTGATAATTTAGTTAATTCTAAAAGAGAAGTTTTAGATAAAATTAAAAAGATAACAGGAATAGCTGTTACCTTTTATGAATATGACTTATGTGATAAGGAAAAAATAAATTTAGTATTTGATAAAGAAAAAATAGATGCAGTTATTCATTTTGCAGGTTTAAAAGCTGTTGGTGAAAGTGTAGAAAAGCCTCTTTTGTATTATCAGAATAATTTAATTTCAACACTTAATTTGTTAGAAGCTATGCAAAAACATAATGTTAAAAAAATTGTATTTTCATCAAGTGCAACCGTTTATGGAAACCCTAAAAGTTTACCAATTTATGAAGATTTTTCTTTAAGTGCAACTAATCCTTATGGAAATACTAAGTTAATAATAGAGAATATTTTAACAGATTTGTATAAAAGTGATAATAGTTTTGATATTACCATTTTGAGATATTTTAATCCAATTGGTTCTCATAAATCAGGATTACTTGGAGAAGACCCTAATGGAATTCCTAATAATTTAATGCCATATATTGTACGAGTTGCAACACATGAACTTGATGTATTAAATATTTATGGTTCTGATTATGATACAGTTGATGGAACAGGAGTTCGTGATTATATTCATGTTTTAGACCTTGCAAATGGGCATGTTTTAGCTCTTAAAAATAATAAATCAGGTTTAAAAATATATAATTTAGGAACAGGAAAAGGAACAAGTGTTTTAGAACTTGTTACAATGTTTGAAAAAGTTACAGGTTTAAAAATAAATAAAAAAATAGTTTCTAGAAGAGAAGGAGATGTTGCAGCTTGTTATGCATCAAACGAGAAAGCTTCAAAAGAACTAGGTTTTAAACCTAAATATAATATTGAAGATATGTGTTTAGATAGTTATAATTATATAAAGAAAAGTAAAGAAATTAATTAATAAAGAAAGTGGGAAGACCTTTGGTGTCTTCTTTTAAATTGTTAGAATTATTTTTTAAATTATTATTTTCATATTCGTAGTTATCATTACTTGAACTATTATTAAAAGCATGAATTATTTTTCCAAAACTTCTGATATTATTGGCAATTGGTTTTATTTGGTAATAAATAGGTATTGCTTGATTAATAACATTTAAAGTTTTTTGAGTATTATTTAATATTGTTGACCATTTTATTTTGGAAATTGTATTAAAAAGATTAGGTCGATTTCTAATAATATTATTTGGCATATTGTTAAAAGGCATTTGATTCATATAAGAATAATAGTTGTAGTTATAATTATATGGACTATTATACATAGTTTTCACCTCTTAACATTATATGTTTTTTTTTATTTTTTGTTTATTATTTTAAAAATTTATTATATAATAGAGTTGTTATAAAAAATCATATTCTTTGGAGGTTTTTATGTTTGGTTTAAATATAGCATTTTATATCTGTGATACTCTTGGCTTTTTAAGACTTATGTATGTAGTTAGATTAATATTAAATATTATTAGATTTGTAATACCATTTATCATTGTTTTAATGACGGTTAAAGATTTATTTCAAAATGTTATTAACCCTAATGATAAAGAAGGACTTAAAAAAATTTATATGAGAGTAGCTGCAGGAATTGTTGTATTTTTAGTTCCAACCCTTATATCCTTGGTACTTACTTTAATTGATAATGTTTTTAATAATAAAGAAGCAACTGATTATAAGGCTAGTAATTGTTATAAAAATGCTACTACTTCTTGTATTTCAAAGGTTGAAGGATATTTAAATTGTAGTGAAATAGAAGATGATGATGAAAAGGAAGCTTGCATTAATTATCGTAAGTGTAATGGCTATTCTTTATCAGATTCATGTATTTTAAGTACGGAAAAAGATGAATTAAATTGTCAAGAATACATAAATGATACTAATGATGTTTATAATGAACAAGGAAGATAATATGGATGGAATTATTCTTATAAATAAAGATAAGAATTGTACTAGTCGAGATGTTGTGAATAAAATATCTCATGAATTGGGTATAAAAAAAGTTGGGCATGCTGGAACTCTTGACCCAATTGCAACGGGAGTTTTAATAATTGGCGTTGGGAAAGCAACGAAGATTTTAGATTTATTAACTCTTAATGATAAAGAATATATTGCAACAGTTAAAATGGGAATAACAACTGATACTTATGATATAACAGGAAATGTTATTAAGGAAAATTATGATTTTAAGATAGAAAAAGAAGAACTTGAAAAAGTTTTAAAATCATTTGAAAAAGAATATATGCAAAGTGTTCCTAAGTATTCAGCAGTTAAAATTAAAGGGAAAAAATTATATGAATATGCTAGAGAAAATAGAGAAATAGAACTTCCTAAACGATTAGTTAAAATTAAAAAAATTAGTCTTTTAAATTATGACTTTGATAAAAAGGTTTTTACATTTAAAGTATTAGTTAGTAAAGGAACTTATATTAGGAGTTTAATTCAAGATATTGGAGAAGAACTTGGTATTTATATGACAATGCAAGAACTTATTAGAACTAAAAGTGGAAAATTTATGCTTGCTGATAGCTATAAATTAGAAAGTGATTTTAAAGTAATTAGTATTAAAGAGGCACTTGATATTAAAACTTATACAATTGAAGATGAAAGTTTATTAAAAAAAGTTAAAAATGGTAATCAAATTATGCTTCCAAGTATTGATTTAAATGAAATTTTACTTTTAGATAAAGAAGGAGTGGAGTTAGCAATATATAAAAAGATTAAAAATCATGAATTTAAAGCATTTAAGGTATTTTAATTTTTTTTTAATTATGCTATAATTATTCTATAAGATATGGAGGTTATATGTATACTGAATATAATAGTCAAAATGTAGAAAAAAACAATAATGAAATTAACTATGATAATTATAATAGCAATAGTAATAGTAATAATAAAAACAACAATTTTGAAAAAGATCCCAATATCTATGTAACTGAACAAAAACAGACTAATGGTAATAAAATTTTATCTATGGTTTGGAAAATACTTTTAGTTATAATTGTTTTGATTGTATTATTTATTGCTTTAATTCAATTCGGAGTAATTAGCTTTGGTTCGGATGTAGCACCTGAAGTAGTTTTATTAAATCAAAATGAAGTAGGTTTAAAACGATATGAATCTTATCAATTAGTTCATTCTGTTTTACCTGATAATTCTACTAATAAACAAGTTGTTTTTGAAAGTAGTGACCCAAGTGTTGTTGAAGTAAATGAAGCAACAGGTTATATTACAGCTAAAAAGAATGGAACAGCTACCATTACTGTAAAAACTCTTATTAATGAAAGAATTAGTGAATGTGTAGTTACAGTTGGAAATAAAGTAACTTCTGCAACAGGTATTGCTCTTAATGAAAAAAATATAAATTTGGCAGTTAAAAATAATAGTTATTTAACATATCGTATGATTCCAAGTAATTCAACTGCTGGAAGTTTGGTTTTTTCATCAAGTGACCCAAGTGTAGCAACAGTTAATTCTAAAGGTCGTGTTACAGCTGTTAAACCTGGAAATGCTGTAATTACAGTTTCGTCAGTTGATGGAACAATTAAGGATACGTCTTATGTTACAGTTTATGAAAAAGGTAAGACAACGGTTGTATCAGGAAGTGTTGTTAATACTTCTACTTATCCAACTAGTGTTAAATTAAATAATACAAGTATGAATTTGACAATCGGTTCAACTAGTCAATTAATTGGTACTGTTAGTCCTGCACAAGCATCTCAAACTTTAAATTGGTCTAGTAATAATACTAATGTTGTAACTGTAAATCAAAGTGGTCTTGTAAAAGCAGTTGGTGCTGGTAATGCAACGGTAGTTGCTAAAACTATAAATGGAATAACAGCAACTTGTAATATTACAGTTGGTAATTATTCTAATAAATTGAAAAAAATTGAAATTACAGTTAAAGAATCTGCAATTCCAGTTAATCGTGAAAAACAATTAATAGTTGCTTTTACACCATCTACAGCAACTAATAAAACAATAACTTGGACAAGTGATAATACAGCAGTTGCAACGGTTGATTCTAGTGGTCTTGTAAAAACTATAGCACCTGGTACAGCAACTATTACAGCCCGTGCAGCTGATGGAGGTTTAACTTCAACTGCTAAAATAAATGTATATAAAGATACATATGAAGTATTACCAACTAGTGTTTGGTTTGCTCAAAGTAATTATAAAATAGGAATAGGTACAACTTTACCTTTAACTCCTGGTATTACTCCTAGTAAAGTAACTGAAACAGGCTTTACATTTAAAAGTAGTGATGTAAGCATTGCAACAATTGATTCAAGTGGAACTGTATATGGTAAAAAAGCTGGTACTGTAACAATTACAGCTACATCTAAAGCAAGTAATCATTTACAAGCTAAAACAACAGTTGTAGTATCAAAGATTGAGGCTAAAAGTATAAAATTAAATTCGACAGATATAACGTTCTATAGTGGTAGTGTTTGTGATACTTTCCAATTAGTTCCTGAACTACAACCATCAAATGCAACTAAGGAAACTATGACATTCACAAGTTCTGATACCAAAGTTGCAACAGTTGATAAGAATGGTAAGATAAAAGCAATTAATACTGGAACAACTACAATTAGGGTAGTTCATGGCAATGTATCAGCAACAGCTATTGTTCGAGTTCCTTCAAGTCATAAGTGCTAAAGTAAAGAGATTTTAAAAATCTCTTTTTTTTAAGTAAAAAGTGTTATTTAAGATTGTAAATTTAATATATTTGTGATATTATTTTATTATACGGAGGTAATTATGGAAGAT
>CANQYO010000045.1 GCA_947628095.1 uncultured Bacilli bacterium
ACTTTAACTGTTTCAGTTTTATTAGAACTATATGTTTTTTCTAGTGTCTTTTCGTCTAGTAAATTCCAGCCTTCTTTATCTTGTATTTTTTCATTGGAAGTTATTGTAACACTTACATCTTCATTAGTTATTTTTTGAATGCTATAATTTACTTTCAAAATCGGTTTTTCTTTGTCTATATTACCTACTTTTACTTCAATTACACTTGTATTTCCATTCAAATCTGATACAGAAACACTTTCGGTTTTATTAGCTGTATATGTCTTAGTTAATTTCTTTTTATCACTCGATAATTGCCAACCAGAAACACTTTTTATTTCTTCATTTGATGTAATTGTAACTGTTACATCTTCATTGGTTAAATTTTGATTACTGTATGATAATTGTAATTGAGGTTTAAATACATCCCCTTTATACAAATTAATAGTCTCAGGAAAAACATACGATAATATAATATTGCCATCTTCGTCAAAAGACGCACTTTCGATTTCACCATACAATTTTGTATTTGGTATATATAATGTTTCAACAAGATTACCTTGTAAATCATATTTATAAATCAAACTACTAAATGTTTCTTTGTTAAAGAAATGTTGCTGAGTAGGAGTAATTGTTCCCCATTCAACACAACAAAAATAAACATGTCCATCATAATAACCCATATCTTGAGTTGTTAAATTAGTAGGAGCCGGAAATGACGAAAGTTCTTTAAATTCGTGATTCATTACATACATAACTTTTCCAGCAAACCCTACAAAGCCATCTGAAGAATCGTTATAGGCAATAGCTGAATAACTTCTTTGCATATCAACATATTCTAAATTTGTTATTTCATAAGAGTCACTAATTTTAAATTTAGCTATTTTTTTAGAATTTATTAATACATAAAATTCGTCTCTTTTAGAGTCCCAAGTCATACCATTAGCATGATTAAAATTAATATCACCATCAACAATATGTACAATTTTTCCAGTCTTTTTATCAACAAGTGCAAACATTGTATCATCATTATTAGATAACCATACTGTAAAAACTATATACTTATCTGTAACAGTCATACCTTGAGAATATCTATTGTATAATTCTTTTCTTTTATTATATTCTCCAAATAATTCAACATTAATTTCTCGTAATTTTAAACTTTCGTCCTTTGTCCAATCTAAATTATCATCAGGGTTTGGGTATAAATCATTTCCTTCTCCTTTAGCAGTATTATCATGAAAATTTTGATAATCGTCAGCTAAAAATAGACCATTATAATCAATTCCACCGCCATTTTCCTCGGCATAATTTTCTTTTATTTCACCATTTTTATATATAAATCTTCCATCTACTCTAATGCCTCCACCTGAATTTACTAAAGTTTTATTTTTACTTATAACACCAGCATTTAAAGTACATTCACCTTTTACCATTATGCCACCACCATAAGTTGTAGCAACATTATTTGATATTAAAGTTTCTTCTCCTGAAATAACTAAATTACCAAAAGCGTAAATTCCACCACCACTTGTTTTTAATGCTTTGTTATCTAATATTTTGACATTAGTTAAATTCATTTTACAACTATTAGAATTAACAAATATTCCTCCACCAGCATCCGCTTCATTTGCTTTAAATGTTACATTATTAAGTTCAACAATTGAATTTGAAGAATCAGCTGTTACATACAAACCTCCACCATAACCACTCTTTTTATAATTATTTTGTATGTAAGCATTAGTAATATTTAAATTTCCTCCAATTAATTGTATTATAGGAGAATTTGCCTCAACATTACTTTTATTTCCATCTAAAGTAATATAAATATTATCAGAAGAGTTTGATATACTTAAATTTCCATTATTCTCAAAAATAATACCTATATAACTATTGGCTCTATTAATTGTAATTGCTGAATCAAAAGTTATCGAAACATTTTTTCCACTAGAAATTGCTATTTTAGAGTTTGCTGTATAAACACTAGATTTTTCGTTAGATAATTCAATATTTATATCGCTAGAATCAGTATTTTCTATAGCACTTTTTAAAGTTGCCCAGTCTGTAACTTTTATTTTTGTATTATCAATCGCATATGATTTTTGATTAATAATCATATTTGATACAAGTATTATAAATACTGCTAGTAATACAAATATTATAAAAGCCTTACTATTATTCAAATATTTTTTCACCTAAATTTCTCCTTATTATATATTTCTTCAGGTGAATCAATAAAATTTTTTTAATTCACACTCTATTCTATTTTCTTTTATTTTATTCTTTCTATTCTCTTATATTATCTAAGCAAGTTTTACTGTATAAGGGTCGTCAGCTGTTCCATTTCCTCCAGCTAGTAGAACGGCTTTCTTTAAATTAATAACTGCACGAACACCATGTACTGTACTATGAGCACGAGCACTACCTAAAATACCATTGGTACGAACATGAAACATAGTTGCATAAATAGAATATGAACTAAAAGCTATTGGAGTCATAGTCCAATAATATCTACCAGTATTTAAATAATTACTACTATTTTCAGTTTCCCAAACTCCTCCAGCAAAAGCTACCTCATCAACAGTAATTAACCCAATTGGTTTATCTAATTTTCCATTTCCCTTTCCTGAACCAGTTTCAGCACTAAATAAATCATGTTCTACATCTGAACAAACTAAAGTTGGTGTTTTGTCATTAGCAACTCGAGACCAAGCTGCATAATTGATATTTGGAAAAAGAGAATAACCATCACCATTATCACCTTTGTCTCCGTACTCGCGAGGAGCTAGACTTCTATCATTACAGAAAGTAGCATCTGTACTTATATAATTAGTTACATTACTTCCTGCTTCCTTTTTAGTAGATAAAGTTTCTGTATACCAATTTTCTAGAACGTTTTTAGCATTACTACTCGCATTATTTTCCTTTGTTGCTTCATAGCTTGTTGAACTATAACTTAAGTATTTAGCTTGAATGCTTTTGGCACTATTGAATTTAACTACTTCTATTAAAAATTGACATGTTCCATCGGCTGTCGTTTGTTTACATGTGTATTTATAACCTTCTTCAAGTTTTCCAGCTGCATTATATTCAGTAAATGTACCTTGATAATCAGCATTTGTTAGCCTGAATGTTCTAGCAGTAGCATCACCTGTATATTCTTTGGCAAACCAATATTTAGTATCAGCTTCTATATCAGTATGATTGGCTTCTTGACTTGTTATTGGAGTTTTACTAAAATTATTTCCATACATATAACCATGATATGCTGGGTCATCAGTTCTTTCATTATAAACTTCAGCTTTTCCAGTAACTGAAGTTGCATCCCAATCAGTCGAATTAGGTTTGGTTCCATTATAGATTAATCTTATGGAACCATCGCCATTTATTCTTATTATCTTCCAATAAAAATCTCCAAATTTTACATTATTGTTTTCTACTGCTCCTCGATAATAATAGGTATCACCATCATTATCTTCTGTTTTATAAAGTCCTATATCACCAGTTTGCCCACTAGTTTGATTTGTATCAGGTTCTCCTTTATCTCCAATTGCTTTCTTAGCTTCAGCTACATTATTACTTAATTGTTCAGATACAAGTAAACAATCTGAGAAATTAGTAAAGCCATTGTTTTTACAATAATTCTTTGGTCCTCTTATATGCATGTATTTTAATATCTCATATGTTTCATTTTCATTTTTTGTAAGTTTAATACTTATATCTGTTTTTAAATCTATATCAGTATTTGAATTGATAACAACTTTCATAGTTACTTTTTTATTTGTATCAAATGAATAAGTTTGACTTATTGATTGTACTTCAACTTCGCTTGAATTATCTTCACTATCGGAATAAGTAAAACTTATATTATCATTTGTTTTAGTTATATCTAGTTTCATTGTATCTGCTGCTGCCAATCTTATTCCTTCTGCATTTGGGTTCAAGTAATTACTTATTTCTACATTGAAATATGTCTTTCCATTTTCATAATAGGAACTTTGATAATCTACATTTAAAGGGACATTCATTTTATTTAAATTGCCATCTACTTTTACCTTAAAACTAGCATAACTATTATTCCATACATCTTCTGTATAATTATTATCTTCAGAACCTATAGATACACTTTCGTCTATCCATAGTCTTAACGAATAATCTTTAGAATAGTTTTCTGTATTTGCCTCTATTTTCTCTGCCCATATTCTAGTATCATTTAAAGTCTTATATCTATTGGCATTTACTAAAACATCTTCTCCACTCGTTAAGTAGACATCGATGTCCTCGTCTTTTAATCTTGTTTTACTTTCTTGTTCTTCTCCATAGACTATACTTATTCCATAATAGATATCTTTCTTACTTTGATTTCTACCTGCTATTGTAAAATTAAAGATATTATCAGATAGTTTCAAAGCATCTTCCTTAGTCATTGGAACTGCATCTGTTAAATTAATTTGATTGTTTTCTGTATAGTTCATATAGATATCTCCAGTTACTAAAACTGAATTTTCATTACCAGTTATCGCATAACTAACAAAGGCGTACGTTACCCCAAGAACTGTTAATAACATTGTTACTACAGCTACTATTATTCCTATTTTTCTCTTATCTTTCATCAAAATACCAACCCTTTCTAGTACGATACATCATTTATGATGTTTACAAAATAATCTTACATCATATTTGAGATAAAGTCAATTATCTTTTGTAATTTATGAGAAAATATATATCATAAGAGGTGTAATTAAATTATGTATTTGAGAAGATTAAGAGATTTAAGAGAAGACAATGACTTAGGTCAAAAAGAAGTTGCAGATTATTTAAATATTAAGCAACAAAATTATTCTAGATATGAAACTGGTGAAGTATTATTACCACTTTATCGTTTAGTAGCTTTAGCAAAATATTATAATACCTCAACAGACTATATCTTAGAATTAACTAATGTTAAAAACCCTTACCCTAAACCTACTAAATCTAAGATAAGAAGTTAAACTATTTTTAATATGTTCGTGAACTTCTCTTTTTATTCAAAATAACGAAAAAAACTTCCTTTTTTTGGAAGTTTTTTTGGTTCTTAAACATTATAAGTATATATAAAAACAAATATATTATAAAATATTGTAAATATAATGTATTAAAATCAAAAACAGTAATATAATAATAATAATAATAATATATATTGATTTTATATAAAATATAATATATTACACATATAATAACTTGATATTTTATATAAAATGTGTTATTATTTTAACTATGAAAGAGGTGTTATTATGAAGAGTTTAACAACTGCTATAAGTGTACAGGTAGATAGACAAGACAAAGAGTTAGCAACTGGTATTTTAAATAATTTGGGACTAAATATGAGTACATACATTAATATGGCAATAAAACAATTAATTAATAAAGACGGCGTACCTTTTGAGATATCTAACCCTAAGCCCAGTAAAGAATTATTAGAAGCTTTGGAAGAAGGGGAAAAGATTATACAAGAAGTAAGAGAAGGAAAAAGAAAAGGCTATAATAACGTTAATGAAATGATGAGGGCTATATTAAATGACTAACTTTGACTTAAATACTAAATACAAAATTGAATTTACTATTAATTTTAAAAGGCAATTAAAAAAAATTGTTAAGCAAGATAAAAATATACAAGAATTATTAGAAGTAATAACAAAATTAGCTAATTTGGAAGATTTAGAGCCTAAATATAAAAACCACAAACTAATAAATGATAAAACTTTTAAAGAGTGTTATGAGTGTCATATACAACCAGACTGGCTACTAGTTTATAAAGTACAAAATAATGAGTTAGTATTATTACTTTTTGCAACTGGTAGTCATAGTGATTTATTTAACAAATAGAGAATTTAAGTGGTTCTTGCACTTTGAAGGGTGACGAATATAAATTTGTCACTTTTTTTCTTTTTTTATTGTTTTCAAAAAAAGAAGATAACTTAAATTTTAAGTTATCACACCTTAACGTTTAAGAATCGTTTTTGATAATTTTTTTTATTTACTATAACTATATTCTAATTCTTTTAACTTTTCTTTATCAATTTCACTAGCTTTAATTAAATTCAATACGTATTCAGAATTAATTTCACTACTAGTATTTGCCATTCTAGTAACTTTAATTATTTTTTCAGACTTAAGGTCATTAAATTTATTTAAAATAGCATTTAATATATCTTGAAAATAACTCTTTTCTAACATTTCTTTAGTTAATTCTTCTTTATGTTGATATGCATAAAGCAAATATACATAAGATATATCTTGAAATAATTTAACTTGTTCTAAACTTGAATAGATTTCACTATATCTTAAAAAGGAACTAACAACTTCGTCAATTTCATTTAATTTTAAATTAGCATTATCATTTAAAAAATCATTTATAGCACTATAACGTAAATTTTCAACATACTCTAAAAAATCTACTTGATATTCTTCTGGTAAAACTATTTCATTCTCTTTTTTTTTATTATCAACAGGAGGCACTATATTGTTTTTTTTTTCTTCTTCAGGAATTGTATCTACTTTAGTAAAAGTTTCTGAAGCTTGATTTTCAAATTGATTATTTTTAGATAATACTTCTAAAAATTCAATAAATCTTTTATGATTACGACTGTTAAAAAAAGATTTTTTATATTTTTTTAAATATGCTTTAACTTCTTCGTCTGTTGCTGATGCTATATTGCCTATAGTAATCAAAGATTTTTTCATACTACTAGGAGCAAAAGTTAATTTAACGGAAAGAACATATGTATCTTCAATATCATTTTTCTCTGTTATAACACTATAATCAACAGCAACATTTGAAACTAAATTTAAAGGAAAATAAAGACCTGTATGTAATTCTTTTCCAAACAAAGAACCATTTTTATCTTTATAAACTTCATATATAATTTCTTCATACATATCATCCGTTTCAACAGTTGTTTTAGGAATATATTTATCAAATAATGATACTATATCAGTTCTTGTAACATTATATTTTTCTACACTTTTAAATAAATATGATTTTAAAAGATTTTTTTCTTCTTGACCTTCAATATTCATATTTAGATTAAATTCATTTTTATTATTTCTTGTTCCTAAAATAATATTTGGTTGAATTGAAAAACATTTTGATTTTGCTAATACTCCTTTGTAATACATATTATCACTATCCTTTACTAAAATAATACCACTTTTTAGTTTAAAACTCAAATAAAAATTTATTTGAAAATTAATCTTCTAATGGATGCTTTTCTGCACCTGATAAACCAATTTGAGAATCAAATACTAACCACTTACCATTAATTAAAATTTTATTCCATTGATGTTGCCATTGATTAGCATTTATATGTTGTGATTTTAACCCAGCTGCATCACATAATAAGGTAACAGCTTTACATCTTCCAGAACATGCTGCTATTTTCATAATTAAAGCTGCATATGCTTCATTTCCATAATTAGTTTTATATGCTTCTAGACTTTGATTACTTTGAACATCTACTGTTTCAAAAATATAATTAGTTATTGCAGTTGCTTTTTCTAAATCACTCATTCCAGGTTTAATAATTTTACTAACTACTCTTTTAGCTTCTTCTTTAGCTAAAGCTAATCTTCCTGCTACTGTATTTTTATTTGGTGCACTGTTAGAAGTAGTTCCACCACTTGATTTACTACTACTAGTCCAAGTATTTACTTTAGGTTTTTCATTTACCGTTACTGTAAATTTTCCTTCACTTTTGTTTCCATTTTTATCTTCACAACTTACTTTTATTTCATATTTTCCTGCTTTATTATTATCAACTTCACCCTCTATTTTTATTTCTAATTCTCCATCAACTTCATCATGTGCCTTTATTCCAGATTTTAAATCTATTGTATCTCCAACGGTAATTGTTTTATCACTAATTCCTTCAAGAATAGGCATTTTAGTATCTTCTACTTTTATTTTTACTTCTTCTGTTTTAGTTATTTTTTCTTCATATTTTTTTATTAATTTATATTTAAATACGTTAGTTAAGTCTATTTTAATTACTATATCTTTAACTTCTAAAAATTTATATTCTTCTTTCGTTTCTATATTTTTTCCCTCAACTTGTATTTTTATATTAGTTGTTCCTAATTTTTCTTTATCTATTAAATTGTTAATAAAATCTTCATAAGTCCAACTACTACCATATTCAATTGTATTTTCATATTTTATTACAACTTTACTTAATTCATTTTTTATATCATTTACATCTTTATCTTTTAATTTTAAGTTATATGCATAATAAAATATTACAAAAGTTATTAAAAGGAAAATTACTGTAATTATTGAAAATAAAATTATTTTAAATTTCAAACTTTTTTCTTTCTTTTCTTTTTTTATTTCACTTTTTTTAGAATTATCTTCTTTATTTTTCTTTAACTTCACAGTACCAACTCCTACTATTCAAATTAATTTTATACCTACTCTTTTTCTTTGTAAATTATTTATTATAATTTTAAAACTAATTTGACAGTAAATGTTTTATAAAAAAAACTTTATATCAAATAGATACAAAGTTATTTATTTTCACTTAAAAATCTCTTTAAGAAAAATGCCATAAAATACGGAAAAGTATAAAATTTACCATTAAAGCCAATATTTTTATTACATAATTTAATTCCATATTTTATATCTTTAAATTGATTGTTATCTATCAAATTATTTAATGAGATTGTTGCATTGTCATTAGCTTTAACTTCTACTGGAATTAAAGAATTTTTATCTCTTATGAAAAAATCCATTTCAATTGTTCCCTTTTCATTTTTATAAAAATATAATTGATAACCTGATTTAACCAACATATCTCCAACAATATTTTCATAAATAGCACCTTTGTATGTATTAAAATTTTGATTTTTCCTTAAATCTTCTTGTGCTTCTTCATCGAGAGATGCAATAAGTAGTCCTGTATCAGCAAAATATAATCTATAATTATCAGGATTATAATTTCCTTTAAGAGGTAATGCACATTCCTCCATACAATATGATATATTTATTATTCCAGCATCAGATAACCAATCAGAAACACCAACATATTCCCTATTTCTTGCCCCTGGAGCTATTTTGGATATTTGAAATTTTTTATTTTCATTACCTAAAAAGGTTGATATTTTTCTATAAGCATTTAAAATTCTAGCTTTATCAAACCCTTCAGCATATTTTGCTATATCTTCTTCATAATCTCTTAATATTTGTTCTTGCATTGATAATATTCCACTAAAATTTTTATTTTCAATAAATTTAGCTACTATAGCCGGCATTCCTCCTAATATCATGTAATCTTTGAAATTTCGCATCATAACATCAAATTGAATTGTTGTTAATGGTTTTACTTCTTTCATACATTTATATAAATCTTCTATTTGGTCTTCTCTATAACCTTTTGCCCATAAAAATTCTTCAAAGTCCATAGAATACATTGTATAATCTTGCTTATTTCCAACACTATTTGATTCAATTTCTTTATAATTAATTCCCATCATGGAACCAGAACATATAACATCATATCTTTTATCAAGATTAAAAGACTTTAAACAAGTTGCACAATTTATACAATCTTGTAACTCATCAAAAAAAATTAAAGTTTCATTTGGTACAAATTTAAAATCATTGTTTATAATTGAAATGTTACTAATAATTGTATCAACTTCAAAACCATAATCAAATATAGTTTTATATTCTTTTTGTAATGCAAAATTGATTTCAACAACATATTTATAATTATTCTTAGCAAAATTCTCTATTGCATCTGTTTTACCTATTTGTCTTGCTCCTTTAATAATAAGGGGTTTTTTATCAGCCGATTTTTTCCATTCTATTAAAAAAGAATCAATTTTTCTTCTTAGCCTAGCCATAATTTCACCTCTATATTGATTTTATCACAAAATTCCGACAATTTCAATCGCTTTTATCACATTTTTCCAGCCATTTAACGACAATTTATCACATTTTTCCATTTAAGTAATATGTCAAAAATTAAAAACTCTAAAAATAATATAAAAATCTATAATTAAACTTTTTTCATTATTTTACAAATGTCTATCACATTTGATAACAATTGTTGCATAAATATTTAATAGTATTTAACAGTATTTAATAGTATTTAATAGTATTTAACAGTATTTAATAGTATTTAATAGTATTTAA
>CANQYO010000046.1 GCA_947628095.1 uncultured Bacilli bacterium
TGTAAAATTTGACAAAAAAATAACCATTTTTCAATGGTTTGCAGATTTTTTTAATTTAAAAAGTGATAAATTAGGGAGTTCCATCACGATTAGGACAAGTAAAATTGCCATTTAGACTAACTTTAGCAATTTTAGTATTAAATTTTTGTTTATAAAAACTATCTAAGGTATAATAACGTTTATTATTATCAAATAGCATAAAACCACCGAAATCAGTGTATCACTTTTTTTTAATCATGACAAATTTTTCTAGATTGTTCTAATTATTTTCTCATATGAAGAAAAAAAACTTAACTAATTTTAAAAATATGTTATACTTATAATAGGAGAAAATATGAAAAAGAGAAAATTAAATAAAAAATTAGTTATAATCGTAAGTATTATTTTATTAGTTTTAATTATTGAAATTGTTAATCCAATTAAATTATATAATAAGCATCTTTTAAAAGAATTAAAGTATAATGAACAAAGTATTAATAATATATTAAAAAATGGTCTAAAAGATGATGTTCTTGATATGGAATATAGTGCTGCTTTAGACGAAATATTTAAAAGTAAAGATTTTAAAAAAGATAATTTTAAGATTTATAAAGAATTAAAATATCAAAAATTAACAGATTTTACTAAGCAAGTCAATGCTTTAATAAGTAAAGGTTATAATGCTAGTGATATAAATAATATAATTAGAAATGCAACTGACGAATCTTTAAAAGCTTTTTTAGAAAAAGATTATATTAAAGATGTATCAGAATATTTGAAGTTTGATTTTTCAATTCTTGGTAATTATGATAGATATGTAGAGTATCAAAAAGAAAATAATATAGATAAAGAATTAGTAGTAGTTTATGTTAATATAGGACTAGATAGAGATTTTTATACTGAACCAAATAAGGTTACAGAATTTAGCTTTTCAATGCTTGTAAATAAATATAATGAATTAGATAAAGATTTTGTTCCAGAAGATTTAGTTAATGTTAGTGAAGATTATGCTGTTGACGATAAACAAAAAGGTAATGAAACAATGATTAGAAATTTTATGAAAATGTCTGACGATTGCAAAGAAGCAGTTGGTTATAAAATATTAGTTCGTTCTGGTTATCGTGATTATAAAACTCAACAAGATACTTATAATTTATATTTAAATACTTATGGTAAGAAATATGCAGAAAACTATGTTGCCCATCCTGGTTTTTCAGAACATCAAACGGGTTTAGCAGTTGATGTAAAAGCTGAAAGTAGTAATACCTTTGCTGGAACTAAAGAAAGTAAATGGTTAAAAGAAAATGCCTATAAATATGGTTTTATATTTAGATATGCATCTGATACAGAAGATATAACAGGAATTAAATATGAGTCTTGGCATTATCGTTATGTTGGAAATGAAATTGCTGAATATATACATGAAAATGATATGACTTATGACGAATATTATATTAGATTTTTAAATAATAAATAAAAAAAAGAATATGGGGAGGATAATATGTATGATTTAGGACCTCAATTTAAGATAAATCAACAAGATTTAATAGTAGAACCTAAAAGTATTGTTTTAGGTCAAAAGTTTAGAATAGAAGTTTTGACAGAGCGTTTAATTAGATTAGAATATAGTGAGCTTGGTAAATTTGTAGATTCTGCTTCTAGTTTAGTAATTAGAAGAAAGTTTGATTTGCCAAAATTTACTGTTCGTGAAGACCAAGGGTATGTATACATAGATACAAAATATATTAGTTTAAAGTATTTTAAGAATGCTAAGTTTACTGAAAAAAATCTTTCAGCTACAATTTTATTTAGTCGTAAGGAATGGTTTTATACTCAAAAAGAAGTAAAAAATTATGGAGGAACAACGGTTTCTTTAGATAATACTTTAAAAATGCCAGGTTTAAATAAAGGTCTTATTAGTCCAGATATGTATGTAACAATTGACGATAGTGATTCTTTAATATTAGACGAAAATTCAAATGTTTATAAACGTGAAGAAGGTAGTAAAGATTTTTATATATTAGCTTATGGAACTGATTTTAATGAAGTATTAAAAGATTATTTTACGTTAACAGGTTATCCAGCTTTTCTTCCACGATATGCACTTGGTAATTGGTGGAGTCGTGATATGCCATATCAAGATGAGCATATTATAACGCTTTTAAATAAATTTCGAATGAATAGTATTCCAATCTCGGTATTTTTATTTGATAAAGATTGGAGTATTAAGAATAATAAATTTTCAACAACTTCAGGGTTTACTTTTAATAATAAATTAATTCATGAACCTGAAAAGTTAATTGATATTTTACATCAAATGAAAGTAAGAGTTGGAGTTAAAATTAATCCTAAAGATGGAATTTATCCTCATGAAGAATATTTTGCTAATGCTCGTGAGTATATCCAAGTAAATAAAAAAGGTTATATTGATTTTAACCCTTTTGAAGCTAGATTTATGGACTTATTCTTAAAAATGTTTATTCACCCTCTTGAAAAAATGGGAATAGATTTATTTTGGAATGATTATGATGTTTTAGAAAATAGAAATACTTTATTTGTTTTAAATGATTATATGAAAAAAGATATGGAACGAAACGGTAAACGTAGTTTAATATTAGGTCGAAATGCTAATTATGCACCACATCGTTATCCTATTTTATATTCTGGTCATAATCAAATAAGTTTTGAGGTACTTAAATTTTTACCTTTATTCAATATAACTGCTTCTAATATTGGAGTTTCATATTGGAGTCATGATATTGGAGGTTCAGTTGGTGGAATTGAAGATAATGAGCTTTATATTAGAAGTGTTCAATTTGGTGTCTTCTCCCCTATTCTTCGTTTTAATACAGAATATGGTACTTATTATAAAAGAGAACCTTGGAGATGGGATGTTGTTACTAATAACATTGTTAGTTATTATTTAAGACTTAGAAATCAATTGATACCATATTTATATACTGAAATATATCATTATCATAAAGAAGGAATACCTTTATTAAAACCTCTTTATTATGAACATCCTTTTGCATATGACGACCCAGGTTATATAAATGAATATTTTTTAGGTTCTAGTTTTTTAATCTCACCTATTGTTAAAAAAAGTGACCCACTTATTGATAGAACTATTCAAAGATTTTATATTCCTGATGGTGTTTGGTATGATTTTAAAACGGGTAAGAAATTTATGGGAAACAAAAAGTATGTTTCATTTTATAATATAGAAGATTACCCAATGTTTGTTAAAGCTGGAGGTATTATTCCCCTTGCTGGAATAAACGATTTAATGTCAACTGACCCTCCTAGTGAACTTGAAATTCATGTTTTCCCAGGTAGTAGTAATTCTTATAATTTATATGAAGACGATGGCTTAACAAATAGTTATTTGAAAGGTGAATATTCAGTAACTAATATTGATTATAATTATATGACTAATAATTATACTTTAATTATTAGAAATGTTGAAGGAAAAAGTGATTTGTTATTTCAAAAAAGAAATTATAAAATTCGTTTTCGTAATACAAAAATGGCTAGTAATGTTAAAGTATATTCTAATGACCAAGAAATTCCTTTTGTCTCATATTTGATGGATACTGACTTTGTTGTTGAAATAAAAGATGTTTCAACGAGTAGTCAATTAACAATTAGTTGTCAAGGAAATGATATTGAAATAGATGCTTTAATGTTAATTAATGACGATATTGATAGTATTTTATCAGATTTAAAAGTTCCAACTAAATTAAAGGATACTATAGCTACAATTCTTTATGATACTGAAACATCAATTAGTAAAAAGCGTATTGAAATTCGAAAACTTCGAAGAAAAGGTCTTGATAAAAGAAGTGTTAAAGTTTTCTTAAGATTAATTGAATATATGAGTGAAGTATAATTATAAATAGAAGTTTTAACAAAAAATCAAAAAAGACTTGAAAATTTAGTTTTTCTATGATTAAATAGACCTATATTATTTGAAGAAGTAGTAATATATATTGTTTTTTAGAGAGTTAGTGGAAGGTGAAAACTAATAGATTAATATATATGAACTTGTCTTTTAGGAAAATAATCGTTAATCGCGTTAAGATAATTAAGAGAAATTGAGGATGGTACCGTGCTTTGCACTCCTTTTAGTACCATTCTTTTTTTATAGGTGGTGATAAATTGGAATTAACTGATTTATTTTGGTTTTTAGGAACCTTTCTGGGTGTTTATTTATTTTATTTGTTTTATCAAATTATAAGACATAGAAAATATGACCCGAATAAAGTTCCAGTAGAACTAGTTTTATTAATTAAAAAATACCATTTAGATATGAGCAAAATAAATTATCAGAAAATTATGAATATAATAGGTTTAGTAAGTGCTTTTGATATAGCCTTTACAGCAACTTTTGTAATGAAGTATATTGAAAATATTTATTTAGCAATCTTAATTGGTACAGTTATTTTTATACCACTTATATTAATTACTTATAATTTTATAGGAAGATATTATATTAAGAAAGGAAAAGTTAAAGATGGACACAAAAAAAATTGAAAAGAAATGGCAAAAATATTGGAAAGAAAATCATACTTTTGAAGCTAAAACAGATAGTACTAAGGAAAAATATTATGTCTTAGTAGAATTCCCATATCCAAGTGGAGCTGGACTTCATGTAGGACATGTTAGAAGTTATGCATCTCTTGATGCAGTTGCTAGAAAGAAACGTATGCAAGGTTATAACGTTTTATTTCCTATGGGTTGGGATGCTTTTGGTTTACCAGCTGAAGAGTATGCTATTAAAAATCATGTTCACCCAAGTGTTGCTGTTAAAGAAAATATAAAAACATTTAAAGGACAATTAGAAAGTTTAGGTTTATCATTTGATTGGTCAAGAGAAATAGCAACAACTGACCCTAAATATTATAAATGGACACAATGGCAATTTTTGAAGTTTTATGAAGCAGGACTTGCATATAAAGCTAAAAAAACTATCAACTGGTGTCCAAATTGTAAGATAGGACTTGCTAATGAGGAAGTTGAAGGTGGTTGTTGTGAAAGATGCGGCGGTAGTATCATTCATAAAGAAAAAGAGCAATGGATGCTTGGCATGAAACAGTATGCTGAAAAACTTTTAGATGGTCTTAGTGAAACTGATTTTCAAGAGAAAACAAAATTGGCTCAAATTAATTGGATAGGAAAATCAACTGGGGCTGAAATTGATTTCTTAATTGATGATAGTGACGAGAAATTAAAAGTTTATACAACAAGACCTGACACTATATATGGTGTAACATTTATGGTTATAGCTCCTGAACATCCACTTTTAAAACATTTAGAAAATCGTATTTTAAATATGGAAGAAATTAAAGCTTATCAAGAGTTTGCTAGCCATAAAAGTGAAATGGAAAGAATTGAGTTAAATAAAGAAAAAACTGGTGTTAAAATTTTAGGTTTTTATGCAATTAATCCAGTTACTAAAGAGAAAATACCAGTTTATATAGCTGATTATGTAATGATGAGTTATGGAACTGGTGCAATTATGGCAGTTCCTGCTCATGACGAACGTGATTATGAATTTGCTAAAAAGTTTAATATTCCAATCATTGAAGTTATTAAAGGTGGAGATATTTCTAAGGAAGCCTATGTTGGTGATGGTGAAATGATTAATTCAAGTTTTTTGAATGGTATAACCAATAAAAAAGAAACTATTTCTAAAATGATTGAATATTTAGATAAAGAAGGTATAGGACATGCTAGTGTTAAATATCGTTTACAAGATTGGGTATTTTCACGTCAAAGGTTCTGGGGTGAACCAATTCCAATGATAAAATGTCCAAATTGTGGTTTTGTTCCTGTTCCTTATGAAGATTTACCAGTTAAACTTCCAAATGTTGCTTCATATGAACCAACTGACGATGGAGAAAGTCCTTTAGCAGCTATTCCAGAATTCGTTAATTGCAAATGTCCAAAATGTGGAGGAGATGCTAAACGTGAAACTGATACAATGCCTAACTGGGCTGGTTCTTCTTGGTATTGGCTTCGTTATATGGACCCTCATAATGACCAAGAATTTGTATCACGAAAAGCTTTAGATTATTTTGGTAAAGTTGATTGGTACAATGGAGGTATGGAACATGCAACACGTCATTTACTTTATGCAAGATTTTGGAATAACTTTTTATATGACCAAGGCTTAGTTCCTAATCGTGAACCATTTAAAATTCGTACAAGTCATGGTATGATTTTAGGTGCTAATGGTGAAAAAATGAGTAAATCTAAGGGAAATGTTATAAACCCTAATGATTGTATCAATGAGTATGGAGCTGATGCTTTAAGAGTATATGAAATGTTTATAGGAGATTATGAAAAAGAAGTTAGTTGGAATACTAATAGTTTAAATGGTTGTAAAAAATTCTTAGATAGAGTTGAAAGAATAGCTAGTAAATTAAATAGTAAAACTACTTACTCCCCTACTCTTGAGGTTTTATTTAATAAAACAATTAAAAAGGTTACGGAAGATTTAGATAATTTAAAATATAATACAGCTATTTCTAGTCTAATGATTCTTTTAAATGAAATGGAAAAGTTAGAAAACATTACTAAGAAAGATTATCGTACTTTCCTATTACTTTTAAACCCTATGGCTCCTCATATCACTGAAGAATTAAATGAAGTAAATAAATTAGGTGCTCATTTATGTGAATCTAAATGGCCAGTATATGATGAAGAGAAATTAATTGACGATAATGTAACTATTGCAATTCAAGTAAATGGAAAATTAAGAGGTACAATAGATGTTTTAACTAATACATCAGAAGAAAAAATTAAAAAACTTGCTTTAGAACAAGAAAATGTTAAAAAACATCTTGAAGGAAAAGAGATAGTTAAAGTTATTGTTATTAAAAATAAGATTGTTAATGTGGTTGTAAGATAAAACTTATAACCCTTTTTCTTTGTCAACTGAAAGTAAAAATGAATGAAAACTATTGTTTTTATTGGCATTTTTAGGTATTCTAATAATAGAGGTGTATTATGCAAATTGATTATATTGAAGATATTTTAAGACGTTATTTTGAAAATTTACCGATTGATAGAGCTGAAATAGCTTGCTTTTTAGAAGAAAGATTTCCTAATATAAAAAGATTAAATGACCCAAGAGAGGTTAAGCCTGAAGATATTTTATATGAAAGTAATGGAGAAATTATTAAATTTCAAGTTAATGGAAATGACGTTATTTTAAGTTCTAAAACAGATACTTTAAGTTCTGATATTGTTATGAATGAATTTTCAATTTCAAGTTATGAACTAGAAAATGAAGCTTTAACTATGGAAGTATATTTTTTTGGTCAAAAAGAACGTGGTTTTTATAGTTATAATTATTATGATAGTGAAGCAACTAGTCTTTTATTAAAAGGACGAAATCCTCTTGAATTTAATATAAGTGGAGAATTTAAGGAATTATCTTTAGAGCCAGATAATAGTTTTTATGTTAATGTTTTTAAAAAAGAGAAAAAAGGTTTTAAATTATTTAGACCAAAAGCTAATTCTGAATATTGTTTAGATGCTTCTCATATTGAAAATGACGAAGTAATTCATGAAGAATTTCCTTATAATTTTGATATGCCATTTTGTCAAAATGTTATGTCTTTAAAATTAAAAGAAAGATATTTAAATCAAGGAAAGACTATGTAATAATTAATTTATTATAATTAAAAATCACTCTGTTATTAGCAAAGTGATTTTTTTATGGAATTGATAACTTTATTTACAAACAGAACCAAATATATCTTCTTCATAGTCTCTTACTATGGCTATATATTCTTGAACAGGTTCGTCATCATAACTATGTAAGTAAAAGTTAATATTATAAAGAGCATTAACAGTATCAGCTTGTTCTTCATCTCTTTTTCCATTTACTGACATATTACGTACACCTTTGTTATTAAAACGATATACAATTTCATCACCATTTTTTCTAGTACACTTTAATCTAGGGTTTAAAATACCCATAACATTTATCATAGTGATTAAAAGAACCAAAGCAAAATAGATACCTATGATATATAAAACTATCAACCACTCTTTTTTAGGCTTTTTTATACCTTTAAATTTTCTATTATAATTAATGGCATCAAATATTGTAAAAATACCAAATATAATATTACTTGTTAATAACAAAAGAATTCCAATGCCTATTCCATATTTTACAGCAACTTCTTTTTTTTCTTTAGCTTTTTTATAACCAAGATAAATTATAATTGACAAATAAATATCTATTATAGAATACATAGTAATTTTATCTGTTAATCTCAATATAACAGCTATAATAGATATGAAAAATATAACTAGTAATCCTATTTCTAAGGTATTACTTTTTTCTTTTTCTTGAGAAGAATTATTAGTTTCGTTATTTGGAATTTCTAGATTTTGGTTATTTTCCATAGTATTTGAATTGTTGTTATTATTGTTATCTTCTTTAGGTAGTTCATTAACTAGGTTAATACTTTTTTCAGGTAAAATTTGAGGACTTGAGTTAATTGAATTTATATTAGGAGTAACATTATTTTCTTGATTATTATTAGAATTTATTGTATTTTGAGTTTCTTCATTTTGATTATTTAGAATTACATTTGGAGTATTATTTTCATTACTATTATTATTGTTAATTTCTATTTTAGGTTCTTCGCTTGGAATTCTTTTTATTGGAGTATAATCTCCATTATTAATTTTAGTTTCTTCATTTTCATTCATTAGTACTACCTCTCTTTATTATTAGTTTACTAATACAGTATAAACTAAAAATTGTATTAAATCAATAGAATTAAATCATAATAATATAATAACTAATTAATAATATGGACTTATATAAATATTATTATAAATCTATAATATATTTAGTTTAAAGCTTAATAGGAGGTCTAAAATGAATAATACAATATATACATTAAAAGACTATGGAAAAATTAATATTAATTTAAAGAAAATTATTGATAGTAAAAAGATTAGTAGAAGCAAATTAAGTAGTATGACTGCATTAAGTTATGATTTAGTTAATAGATATTACAATAATAAAGTAACAAGAGTTGATTTAGATGTTATAGCTAGATTTTGTTTTGTCTTAAATTGTAATATAACTGATATTTTAGAATATAAAAGCGAGAAGTAAATATTAATCATTAAATAATAAGTCAAATTATGTAAAAATTAAGGTTTAAAAGTGTTGGTTGTAATATAATTAATATGAGAGTGAGGAAAATATGAGATTTGATAATTTTAATGATTTTTATAATGTATTTGCAGACTATATAGAGAAAGAAAATATAGATGTTGATAAGTTAAAAGATTTTTTTAAAGCAAGATGTAGTAGACTTTTAAAAGTTAAAAGTATTGAAAATGAAGAAAAAAAAGATAATGTTATAATTTATGTAGACCCAGTTACTAAAGTTCGTTATTTAGCATGTGTTGAAAAAGATACTTTAAATAATAATTTGGAAAAATTAGTTATAAAACCATATGGTTCTATGATATCTTCTGAAAAAGATTGTTTTCAAGTTGAAATAGATAAAAATGGTATAGATTGTTTATTACTAAAAAAAGGAGTTATTTTTCATGAAAGATATATTTCTAAATATGATGCTTTATCAACTGATTTATATGATGAAGATACAGTAGATTATTATTTAGAAGGAAATCATACTGATTTATCAGATTTTGTAGTTTTTTTAGGTGTTCAAGAATATGGAATTTTACCAGATGTAGGTCTTAGATTAAAAAGAAATGAAGAAGGAAATATTATAGTAAGAGACGAATTTAATAGTTTAGAATATGAAAATACTAATAATTATTCACTTTATGAGTTACTTGATGCAACATTAGATGAGAACATAGAAATAACTGCTAAACAAAAGAAATTAAATTAACTAAAGGAAACTTTAGTTTTTTTGGTGTGCCGTGCATGGTATATATCTAGTTGGTGAAAGTCCAATACACGCGTAGGTATCAACGAAGTGTTAG
>CANQYO010000047.1 GCA_947628095.1 uncultured Bacilli bacterium
TAAAAAAATATATATTATCCCTATATCTTATAAGGAATAGCTATACATTTTAAATTATTTTCATGTTTTTATCCTGGGTTTTATCTCTTTTATATTGACTATTTTTCTAATATAAGTTAAAATTTAGTTATAGATTATTATAGGATAGGGTGATTTTATGAACCAAAAAGGTCAAGCTTTAGTTGAGTATGTGTTAATTATTGCACTTATTTCAGTTGTTGTTATAGTTATAGTAAATTCCTTGGGTGGTTATTTAAAAGATGCTATGACAAAAACATCGTGTTCTATGGTTGGACAAGAGTACGTTGAAGGTACTAAAGTAGGAGAAGGACATTGTAAACAAGGTAATTGATTTTTAAGTCAATTATTTTTTATATCAATATAATATGGGTTACCATCAAAATTATTTTTTTAAGAAATATAAGTAAAAATTATTTCTTCTCTTGAAATCATTAATATAACCATGATAATCTGACATAATAATAAAAGGTGGTGAACGATGAAATATAAATGTATAGATTTAAAATATGGAAAATTGCACTTAATTAAAACTAAAAAATTTCGAACAATTGAAGTTAAAGTTTTATTTAAAGATGAAATAAAGAAAAATGAAATTACTAAACGTAATTTTTTAATAGATTATTTAATTTTAACAACTAAAAAGTATAATACCAGAAAAAAATTGGCAATTAAAATTGGTGAATTATATTCTCTTTTTTTATCTGGTTATAATACTAGAATAGGTAATTATTATGTAACTAGATTAAATATGTCACTTTTAGACCCTAAATATACTGAAAGTGGGATGTTAGAAGAAAGCTTTGATTTATTACATGAAGTAATTTTTAATCCTAATTTTTTAAATAATAAAGCTAATTCTAATTATTTTAATATTGTCAAGAATAATCTTAAATCAGACCTTGATACAATTACTGAAAACCCAAGAGCTTATGCAAATTTAAGAATGCTTGAAAGTATTAATATTAATAAACCATATGCCTACAATACTTTAGGATATTTTGAAGATTTAGAAAATATAACAGAAGAAAATTTATATGAGTATTATCAAGAGTTTTTAAATAAAAGTTTAATTGATATTTATGTAATTGGAGATATTAAAGAAGATGAAATTAAAAATATAGTTCAAGAAAAATTGAATTTTAAAACTTTGAAAAAAGAAAGATGTAATATTTATATAACACATGATAAAATTACTTCTCGAGCTAGAAAAGTAATTGAAGCCAAAGATTATAATCAATCTAAATTATCAATTGGATGTAAAATTAGTAATTTAACTGATTTTGAAAGAAAATATGTTATAAATTTATATAATATTATTTTAGGTGGTGGCTTTAATTCAAAATTTATGAAAATATTAAGGGAAAAGAAGTCATTAGCTTATTATATTAATTCTAGTGTAAATAAAGCTGATAACATGTTAATTATTCAATCAGGAATTAGTTATGAAAATTTTGATAAAGTAATCAGGGGTATTAAAAAAATAATGAAAAGTATAAATGAAGGGCATGTTTCAGATATTGAGCTTGAACGTAGTAAAATTGAATATTTAAGTATTTTAGAAGAAACTTATGACAATATTGATAGTATAGTTGAAAATTATATTGCTAAAGATTTATTAAATTTAGATGATTATGAAACTCGTAAAGAACAAATTGAGAATGTTACTAAAGAAGATATAATAAATATTAGTAAAAAGATTTTTCCAAGTGTTATTTATTTATTAAAGGGGGAAATTCATGAAAAAAATTGAATTTAATAATTTAGACCAAGAAATGTATTATTTTAAACATCAATCTGGTTTAGATGTTTATGTAGTTCCTTTTTTAAATAAAAAAAATTTCTATGCTATTCTTGGATGTAAATATGGTTCTAAAGATGTTGAATTTACATTTAATAAAAAAGAATATAAAAAACCTTATGGAATTGCACATTTTTTAGAACATAAAATATTTGAACAAGAAAGTGGACTTGACCCTTTTGCTTTTTTTGCTAAATCAGGAGTAAGTGCTAATGCTTCAACAACATTTGATAATACTAGATATTATGTTTGGGGTGTTAATGAACCTTATGATAATATAGATTATTTATTAAACTTTGTTTATTCACCTTATTTTACAGATGAAAATGTTTTAAAAGAAGAGGGGATAATTAAAGAAGAAATACTTATGTATGAAGATGACCCAGAATGGGCACTTGATGATAATATGCGTAAAAATCTTTTTTATGAATTACCAGTTAGAGAAAAAATTGCTGGAACTGTTGATTCAATTCTTGATATAACTAAAGAAGATTTATATGATGTTTACAAAGCTTTTTATAATCCTAGTAATATGTATTTAATAGTTGGAGGTAATGTTTCAAAAGATATAATATATGAGCGAATTACAAATCATAAAATATTAAATAGTTTTAAAGAAAAAACAAAGGTTAAAAGAAAAGAATATTTAGAACCTAATGATGTAAAAGAAGAATTTAAAGAATTATTCATGAATGTTACTATTCCAAAGATTCGTTATAGTGTAAAAATAAATAAAGAAAAATTTGAAGATTATAGTGATATTGAAATTAATATGTATATGGGAATAATCATGTCTGTATTATTTGGAAGTACATCAGATTTTAAAGAAAAAGTCATGAGTGAAAATTTAACAACTGGTTTTTATGTTGAAAAGAATCGTTATGATAAATTCTTAACTTTAGATATTACGGCTGAAAGTAATAAAGCTGATATTTTTATTGATGAGATTAATAAAACTTTAGAAAATATTGTTATAAAAAAAGCAGATTTTGAAAGAATTAAAAAAATATGGATTGCTAGTGAAATTCGAATGATTGATAATATTGAATTAACAGTTGATAATATTTATAGTGATTTGATTATGTATGGGAAAGTTTACAATAATCGAATTGAATTAATTAAAAAGTTGAATATGAAAAAATTAAATAAGTTTATTGAAAATTTAAATCTTACAAATAAAAGTTTGGTTATGATTTTACCAAACAAAGAAAAAGATAACTAAAAAAAGATTTTTTCCTAAAAAAGTCTTTTTTTCTTATTTTAATCTAGATTTTTTATTTTAGGTGTGATATATTTAATGTAAGAATAGAGGGATATAATGAAAAATAAATTACTAATTGTTGCTTTCTTTTTATTTTTTGTATGTTTAAATGTACGAGCAGCAACACCATTTTTAACGGATTTGAAAGTTGATGGAAATACTATATCAGGGTTTAAAGCTGATAAATATGAATATACACTTGAAGTTGATGCAAATAAAGATAAAATTACTTTAGCTTTTGCATTTGACAATACTACATATTCTGGAAGCGGTGCTTATGGTGAGCAAAAATTAAATCCTGGAAAAAATACTTTTGTTTTTACTTTAAAAAGTATTGCTAACCCAGAAGATAAGAAAAGTTATACAATTATTGTTAATCGAAAAGATGTTCGAAGTTCGGATAATGCTTTAGCAAGTTTAACAGTAGGCGGGAAGAAAATTACTTTAGATAACAATAAAAATGATTATGAAATTACAGTTCAAAGTGATGTTAAAGAAGTTAAAATTCAAGCAACTTTATCTAATGCTAAAGCAAGTTTTGTTCAAGGGTATGGTGAAAGAACCGTAACTTTAATTGGAGAAAGAACTACTAATGAAGTTAGAGTTCAAGCTGAAAATGGAAATGTTAGAACTTATAAAATAACAGTTATTAAAAGTGATTATAAAAGTAATGATGCAACTTTAAAAAGTTTAAAAATAAAAGAAATTAATTTTAATTTTAATAGTAATACAACCGAATATAATTTAGAAGTTCAAAATGATATAACGGAAGTTAATCTTGAAGCTGTTGCTAATGATACTAAAGCAACTGTAACTTATAATAAAAAATATACTTTAAAAGAAGGTAAAAATAATATTACAATTACAGTAACGGCTGAAGATGGTTCTAAAAAAGAATATAAATTAGTAATTACAAGAAAAGAAGAAGAACCACTTGTTAAAAATATAGAAATTAAAGATATAGATTTTGATTTTAAAAATGATGTTTATGATTATGAAATTGAAACAGATTTATCTACTTTAGAATTTAATGTAACTTTAAATTCTAAAACTGCTAAATCAACTATTTTAAATAATGAAGATTTAAGTAATGGAAGTATTGTAAAAGTAGAAGTAGTTGATGGAAGTAAAAAAGTTACTTATAATTTTAAGATTAAAAATGAAAAATCAGATGATGATGATAGTGATGAAGAAATAGCTCCAATTATTGAGGATATTGATTCTAATAATAATGATAATAATATAACTTCTGATATGAGCTTTTTGAAAAAATATGAAATGTATATAGGTTTAGGAACTTTTGGACTAGGTTTATTGTCTTTATTGATTGCAATTATAACTAAACCAAAAGGTAGTCAAATTATGTAAAAAATATTGCTTTAAAATATAACCTTTGTTATTCTTAAATTGGTGATAGTATGGCAAAGTTATATTTTTTTTATGGAGCAATGAATAGTGGTAAAACAACAAGAATTTTACAATGTGAATATAATTATAAAGAACAAGGAATGCGAGCTATTATTTTAAAACCAGAAGTTGATACTAAAGGAAATGATAAAATAGTTTCTCGAATTGGTTCAACTAAAAAGGTAGATTATTTGATTAAACCAAATGAGAATGTGTTTGATTTAATAATAAATGAATATGGACATGTTGATTTAATTTTAGTCGATGAAGCTCAATTTTTAACAACTAGACAAGTTAATCAATTAATGGATATTGTAATTGATTTAGATATTCCAGTTATGTGTTATGGTTTAAGAACAGATTTTAAAGGTAATTGTTTTCCAGGAAGTCAAAGACTTTTAGCTATTGCTCATGAATTAACGGAAATAAAGACTATATGTGAATGTGGTAAAAAAGCTATGTTTAATGTAAGATTGATAGATGGGAAAGTTCAAACAGAAGGTGAAAGCGTTGCAATTGATGGAGTAGGAGAAGTAACATATACAGTTGCCTGTGCTAAATGTTTTAGAATGAAAACTAAGAAAAAATTTGACCATGGAGAAATTAAATATGAATAGACCATTTGGGTTTATTCTTTTTTTATAAATCGTTGTTAATTAACAAAAAATATAATATAATGATAATAGGTGTTGAAATGAATGATGATATAACGACTTTTTTAAGTATAAGTTTAAAGTATTTTGTATTTACTTTATTAATTAGAGAAATTGAAGCTATGGTTAGTTATATAGGGGTAGGAACGATTGTTTATCTTTTACTGCTTATTCCAATCGTATATTTTGAAATTAAATATCTTGTATATAAAAAATTAGATTTAGAGAATATTACTCGTGACGGGTTACTTTTATATTTTTTAATCTTTTTTCCTTTAATAAATATCTTTTTAGGTATATCATTATTTTATACTCTTATGGTTGTTGCATTTTTATTAATACTTAATAAAGAAAAGACAAATGAAGAAATAATGCAAGAGAATATAATTGATTATTATAAAAATAAAAGAAAAGAAAATTCAAGGAGGCAAAATGGAAATCGAGAAAATTGAAGGAAATACTTATTATATTCCAAACAATACTAATATTGGTGTATATAAAATCAATGATAATGAAGTTTATTTAATTGATACAGGAAACGATAAAGATTGTGGTAAGAAAATTATCAAAATTTTAAATAATGCAAATTTACAAATAAAAGGTATAATAAATACCCATTCTAATGCTGACCATACTGGTGGTAATAAAGTAATTCAAGAAAGAACTAACTGTGTAATCTTAGCACATCAAATAGAAAAAGCTATTACCGAGTTTCCTATTTTAGAACCTGTATTTTTATATGGTAGTAAACCTTTTTCTAAACTTATGAATAAATTTTTGTGTGCTAAAGAGTCAAAAGTTTTAGAAATTGATGGTAATTTACCAGCTGGACTTGAATATTTTCCTTTATATGGACATTTTTTTAATCAAATTGGAATTAAAACAAGTGATAATGTTTATTTCTTAGGAGATGCTCTAGCAAGTATAGAAACTATTAATAAATATCATATCTTCTTTTTATATGATATAAGTGATTATTTAAAAA
Source organism: uncultured Bacilli bacterium (assembly GCA_947628095.1). Taxonomy (GTDB): domain Bacteria; phylum Bacillota_I; class Bacilli_A; order RF39; family UBA660; genus RUG591. Next base: position 6,126 of record CANQYO010000047.1, read on the forward strand.
CTTTAACTTATTTAGAAACTTTAAAAGGTACATTTATTATTTCTCATGATAAAATAACGACTAATCTTGATACATTAATTGAAGTAAATAGAAATAAAATTCAAGAAATAGCAGATAATGTTTTAAAAATTTGTGAAGTAGAAAAAACTTTTGAAGAAATTGAAAAAGAAATATTTACTTTATATAATTTAGAAATGAATTTAAATCAATATTATTTAGTAGGAAGTACTTTAAAAGCTTATATAACATATTTATATGAAAATGAAAAGATAGATTATTATTTTAAAGATAATAAAATGTATTGGAAAAAAATTTAAAATGAAAACCATGTTCTAGATTTTTAGAGCATGGTTATTTTTATATTTATTTTAAATTTTACCACTCATAAGTATTTTAAAGACTTTGATATATTATTAATTATATTTCTTTTCGTGATATGTTTTCTGGAGTTAAAGTTATTTCATTATTTATAAAATTGATTTTAAAATTGCATGCATCAGCAATTTTTTTTATTGTTTCAAAAGTTGGTTGAATAACTTCATTTTCATATTGTGATAAAGTATTTTGTGGAATACCAGTCAAATTGGAAATATCACTTTGTTTAAAATTATTACATTTTCTCATAGTCTTCAAGATTTTTCCTATCATGAACATCACCTCAATTAGATTATCACATTTTCAGATAATAAAATCTTGACATATCTTGAAAACAGATATATAATCAAAATATAATATCTGTATAAGAGATATAAATTGGAGGCTAAAGTGAAAGATAAAAGAAAAATAGGGATAATAGTAACAGTAGTGATAATGTTATTAACAGTATTTGGAGTAACATATGCATTTGTAAATTTTACTTTAAATGGTAATGAAAATTCAGTTTTAGTAACAGGGGATATCTATATGAATTATACTGAAACTAACCAAATTAATTTAACAAATGCAGTTCCAATGGATAAAGAAAGTGCATTAAAGTTAAATAATAATATTTTTAAATTTACAATAACTGGAAAGAACCAAAGTAAGAAAGATATATATTATGGAATAAGTATAGTATATGGAGAAGAACAAGCAAGTAAAACCAGATTAAAAGACGAAGATATAGATGTTTACTTAACAAGTGGAGAAGATGTGTTAGTAAATGCAAATAGATACAAGACCTTAAATGACACCAGAATATGGGCAGAGAAAATAGAAGCAGGAACTAATTCTTATACGAAAGAATATTCATTAAGATTATGGGTAGACGAGAGTGTAATAATATCAGATACAGATGCTAACAAAGATTATACTCAAGAAGTATGGAACAATAGTTATGCAAGTTTCAAAGTCAAAGTAGATGGTAACTTAGATAAAATGAATATACCACTTGAAATAGATGCAAAAGATAGTTACTTTGAAAATGGAAAATCATATTTCATAGTAAATATAAGCAATTACTTAAACCCACAAGTTGCAACTAAAACTATAGCAGTAGCTGATACTATGAAATTAGATATATCTTCTTCAAATAAAGATGTAGTATTCACCTATCAAGACGATGTAGGAAATAAAGTAGACGAGGAAAATTCAACATTAAGTCAAACATATATCTTTGATACAAACAAAGTAATAAAAATACAAGTATATGTAACATCTAAAAATGTAGAACCAATAAATGCAGATATAAATATAAAAGTAACAAAAAATGGTAATGAAACATACGAAGTTTTGAAAAGTATGAGTTTAAGAAGTGCTAATGAATATTATTGTCAGAATAATGGTTTTACAAAATTAGTAGATTGCTTATTAGTATCGGAGCAATATAGTAAAGATGTAGAAAGTGCTAAAGTAGCAATTGAAAAGAAAGGTGCACCAACCTTAACTAAAACAGCACCTGAAATAACATATATAGCAACAGTTGAAACACCAGAAGCAATAGTACCTCAAAGTAGTGGACAACTGTGGAATTATGCAGATGAAGTAACTTTTGATACAGAAGCTGGTATATTTACATTAACTGGAAATTTACAACAAAATCAACAATTAACAAGTGCTATGAATGGAAAATGGACCTGCGGAACAACTGACTACAATACAACATGTGGAACAGTATATCATATAACAAGCATGGAAGGAAATACCATAAAAACAGCAAGTAGTAGAACATATCAAATAGTAAATATTATAGGTTCGGAAGTAGGACTTTATAAAACAGAGGATAATGATGGAGAAAGTTATTTTTATCGAGGAGATGTTAAAAACAACAACGTAAAATTTGCAGATTTTTATTGGAAAATCATAAGAATAAATGGTGATGGCTCTATAAGACTTGTTTACAATGGAGACCATGTCAATGCAACTGGCATGGAAGCTTCAAGTGTAACTAGTGCTGGTGTTGCTTATAACAGAAGATATGCGGACCCGATTTATGTAGGTTACATGTATGGAGAAAATTTCTCAGAAACTCCAATTACAAGTAAAGAAGCAAATTATACAGATATAGTATCTGGAACCAAATATTATTTTGGAAAAGGCTATACTGGAGATGCAAGTGCCAAAACATTTAAACTAACTGAAGCTGATTATCAAGGTACATTTACTGAATATAATACGGCCGGCAAATTAGCTGCTGGTTACAAATACACTTGTAAATCAACATCAGCAGATGGAACATGTCAATTTTTAATAGAAATAGTAAGTTTTAATAATGCATCAAGTATTCAAGCTAAATACTTAACATATGGTTCAACGAGTTATGAAAACTCCAGACTTGATACAGCAAGTTCAAACGTTAAAACGGTCCTTGAGAACTGGTATACTAACACCTTATCTGAGAAATATGAGGCTGGAACTGATGCAGTCGACTATATAAATACTAATAGTACTTTCTGCAATGATAGAAGTTTATTAACTCAAGGAGGTAATGGTGATGGTTTTTCAACTACACCAACTACCCGTTATGGTGCATATGACAGAAATGTAAATAAAAAAGCAGCAAGTTTAGAATGTCCAAATAGTGCAGACTTGTTTAGTGTAGTTGGAGCTAAAACTGGTAATCAAAAACTAGAAAAGCCAATAGGTTTAATAACAGCTGACGAAGTTGCATTGGCAGGAGGTTTATATAACACCAAAAACGAGAAATACTACTTAAGAACAGGAGAGTATTACTGGACTATGTCACCTAGTTTCTTTCATTCGGGAAGCGTTAATGCTCACGAATGGCACGTTATTCCTACTGGAGAATTGTCTCCTTGGGACCGCGTTGGTGCTTCACATGGTGCACGTGCAGTTATTAATCTTAAATCTGATGTTCTACTTGCGGGAGGAAATGGAACAATGGACGACCCATATACAGTAAAGTTAGCTAGTTAAATAAGGTAATAAAAGAGAATAGAAAGAATAAAATAAAAAGAAAATGGAATTAAAGAGCATAAATTAGAAGATAAGAACTAGTTTATGCTTTTTTTATATAAATAAGAAAAAAAATAAAAAAAGTTTTAGAAATTTTAAAAATATTGAAAAAAAACGAGTATATAATAATAGGATGATAGAAAATTCCTAGGAAGGAGGTAAAGAAAAATTGAATAAAAAGAATAAAGGGGTTCTTAAAAACAAAGAAATGGAGTAGATAAATTGAATACAAAAGAATTAAGACATAAAGGAGAAATTATGCTTCAGTCCTATGACGAAGCTTTTAAAATAATGTA
>CANQYO010000048.1 GCA_947628095.1 uncultured Bacilli bacterium
TATCTATTTTTCCTTTTATTTCCTTATATATCATGCTTTTAATTTATTTTTTTATTTTTTTCATGTTTTTATCCTGGATAAAACCAAATAATTTTTAAAAAAAAGACTAATATAAAATTAAAATTTTATATTAGTCAAATTTCTTATCTAAAGCATGAGCATGAACCTTGATTAATGTTACTTACAACATTTTCTTCACAGCAAGAATATTCTGGTCGATATGTATGCTTATATACATGGTGATTAATTATTCTAGTTCGAATTGGACATACATGTGGAACTTCATGCATAATTGTTCTATGAACACATCTTTCTTGCATTGGTTCTACTAATGGACGACTAACATCTACCATACCTTGATTCATATTAGTATTCATATCTCCTTCAAAATTAGCTTCGGAAATATCAATATTATTCGTCATATTATCTGCAAAAAAATTGTTATTTATATCGTTATCACGGTCATAACATCTTTCTTGAAACATAAAAATCCTCCTATCTAGTTGTATAGTATGAAAAAATATTTTAATTGAAAAGTATATTTACCTAAGAGTTAGCATATATTTTCTTGGAGGTTTTATGAAAATAGTTGTCTATGCAATATGTAAAAATGAAAGTAAATTTGTTAATCGTTGGTTTAATTCTATGAAAGAAGCTGATGAAATTTATGTTTTAGATACTGGTTCAACAGATGATACCAAAGAAAAGTTAGAAAAACTAGGTGTTATCGTTAAAACCGTAATCATTGAACCCTTTAGATTTGATACTGCTAGAAATCTTGCATTAGAAATGTTACCACAAGATACCACTCTATGTGTTGCAACTAATTTAGACGAAGTATTTAACCCTGGTTGGCGAAAGGAACTTGAAAAAAACTATCACGGAGAAACCAAAGTTATTTATAATTATAATTCGATGGCATATCAAAATAATATTCCTATTAACAATTTCTATTTAGATAGAATTCATACAAGAAATGATTATAAATGGACCTCTCCTATTCATGAAGTATTAACTAATATTAATCAAAACGAAACGAAAGTTTTAATAAGTTCAATTACACTTAACTATTATTTAAATGATAAAAGGAAACCTGAAAATTATCTTAAATTATTAGAATTAAGAAATGAAGAAAAACCAAATGATTTAAATACCTTCTATTATTTAGGAAAAGAATATATGGAAAATAATAATTATCAAGAAGCCATACTTAATTTAACAAAATATTTAAAATTAAGTAATAAAATAGAAACTTCAAAGCGAGCTTCAGCAATGCGTTTTATTGGAAGATGTTATAGAAATTTAGAATACTTTGACGATTCAATTATGTGGTATAAAAAATCACTTCAAGAAGCATCCTATATTAGAGATTCCTATATTGAACTTGCTTTTTTATATTATGAACTTAAAGATTACAAAAAAATGTATACTTATTTAAAGCAAGCTTTAAAAATCAAAAAGCCTAAAACTAATTATCAAAATGAAATATTTTCTTGGAATGAAACTATCTATGATTTTTTATCCCTTGCTTGTTATTATTTAAATTTAATACCTGAAGGCTTAACTTATCTTGATATGGCACTTAAAATAAACCCAACTAATGAAAGACTTAAAACTAATAAAGTTTTAATGGAAAAAGTTTTAGATACTTTAACAAAGTAAAAACTATAAAATTACATTTTATAGTTTTATTTTAATTTTCAAGCTTTTAATCTTTAAAATTATTCTTTAATTCATAAAGAACATTAATTGCTTCTAATGGAGTCATATTCAAAACATCTAAATTTTTAATTTTTTCAACTGTCTCATTTTTAGGAGGTTCAAAAAAATCAAAACTTGTTTGAACAACTGAAGAATGTGGAGTTTTACTAGAATCATTTTCATAAGTTTCTAATATTTCTTCAGCCCTTTTAATAACTTTATCAGGAAGTTTAGCCAAACTTGCAACATTAATACCATAACTTTTAGAAACTGCTCCATCTACTACCTTATGTAAAAAAGTAATATTTCCATCTTCTTCTAAAGCACTTACATGAACATTTTTAACTTTTTTTAATTTTTTAGTTAAGTCCGTTAATTCATGATAATGCGTTGAAAATAAAGTTTTAGCATTAATTTCATTATGAATATATTCAAGTATTGCATAAGCTAAACTCATACCATCATAAGTAGCTGTTCCTCGTCCAAGTTCATCAAATAAAATTAAACTATTACTAGTTGCTTGTTGTAAAGCATAATTAGCTTCTTTCATTTCAACCATAAAAGTTGATTCTCCACTTACTAAATCGTCACTGGCTCCAATTCTTGTAAAGATTTTATCAAAAATAGGAATTGAACAACTTTTACATGGAACAAAAGAACCCATTTGAGCCATAATAACAATAATTGCTAATTGACGCATATATGTAGACTTACCAGCCATATTTGGTCCAGTAATTAATAAACAATTACAATTTTTATCCATAATAATATCATTAGGAACATAATCAATTTTAGTAACTGCTTCGACAACTGGATGACGACCTTCAATAATATTAACTACATGATTTTTATTAAATGTTGGTCTTACAAAATGATATTTATCAGCAACGGTTGCCAAAGAATTAAAAACATCAATTTCACTTATAATATCACTTACTTCTTGAATTTCTTTTATTTTTAATATAACTTTGGAACGAATTTCATTAAAAAGCTCATATTCTAAATTAATTATCTTTTCTTCAGCTCCTAAAATAATCTGTTCTTTCTCTTTTAAAGATTCAGTTATGTAACGTTCTCCAGTTGATAATGTTTGTTTTCTAATATACCCAAATTCATCTTTAACTAAAGGAACACTCATTTTACTTACTTCAATATAATAACCAAATACTTTGTTATAACCAATTTTTAAATTCTTAATTCCTGTTCGTTTTCTTTCTTCTTCTTCTTGACTTAAAATAAAATCTTTACTATTATTTTTAATATTTCGAAGTTCATCTAATTCTTCACTATATCCATCTTTAATTAAATTTCCTTCTTTTAATGTTAAAGGTGCATCGGGATTAATACTTTTATCAAGTAATTCAACAATATCAGGAATAGTATGAAGTTCTTTATCATAATCAATTTTCTTTAATTCTTCTTTAATATCTGGAAGCATCTTCAATGATTTTAATAATTGATACATATCTCTAGCATTTAAATTTCCATAGCTAATTCGACCAATCAATCTTTCTAAATCATAAATATCATTTAAATATGAACTTATGTTTTCTTTAACTAGAAAATTAGTTAAAAGTTTTTCAATATAGTCATAACGTCTTTCAATTATTTCTAAGTTAGTAAAAGGCGAAAGCAAATTTTGTTTTAACAAACGACTACCCATTGCTGTTTTAGTTTTATCTAATAACCATAAAAGGGAATTATTCCTAGTTGCATCTCGAATTGTTTCAGTTAATTCCAAATTTTTCATGGTGTGATAATCAAAAATTAAATGCTCTTCTTCTTTATTAACAACAACTTTTTTTAAATATTTTAAACTACTTTTTTTTGTTTCAGTTACATAGGTTAATAAATGTTTAATTGAAGTTAAAATTCGAATATCACTTATATCTTCATAAATTTTTTCATATTCTGGATAAGTTTCTACTTCGTTTGTAACTGTAACTAAAATATTATAAATCGTTTTTAAATTATATAAAACTTCTCTATCAATTTTATCATTTACTATTACTTCTTTTATATTATGATTATTAAGTTCACGGTACAATGCATTTAAATCATCTATTATCATGGTATAGATGTCACCTGTTGAAATATCAGCAAAAGTTAAAGCATAAGAATAGGTAAAATCATAGATACTAGCAATATAATTATTATCACTTGCTGAGACTAAGTTATCTAAAAGCGTCCCCTTCGTAATAACCTGAACAACCTCTCGTTCAACCATTCCCTTAGTTTCTTTAGGGTCAGTTAATTGTTCACAAATAGCAACCTTATACCCTTTTTCAATTAATTTAGAAACATAACCTTGATAAGCATGATAAGGAACCCCACACATAGGAACTCTTTCTTTAATTCCAGCATTTCGACCAGTTAAAGTAAGTCCTAATTCTCGAGAACCAATTTCCGCATCTTCAAAAAACATTTCGTAAAAATCACCTAGACGAAAAAAGATTAATGTACCTTCATAATTATCTTTAATAGACATATATTTTTGCATCATTGGTGCAAGTTTACTTCTATCAACTTCACTTCTTTTCATACTTCACCCTCGACTTCTAATATTAAGTAATTGTATAGTTATTCCTTAATAATTATAACAATATCAAAATAAAAATTCAAAGTTAAAGTGTTAATTTTTGACATTAAAATTTAATTGTTATTTTTAGTTATATTCTAATTATTAAGAAGATTATTATATAAGTCCTGGAAGTTATCAATGTAATTAATTTCTAATTTATTTTTATAAATATATTCGATTTTTAGAATTTCTGGTTTATTGGCTAAAGGCATATAAATAACTTTTATATTATTGTTAATAGCCGCAATAATTTTTTCTTTAATTCCACCAACTTTTAAGATTTTTCCTGTCAAAGTAATCTCTCCAGACATAGAAATGGTATTGGCTACTATGATGTTTTTTAAATAAGAAAGAATAGCTGTTGTAATTGTTACTCCTCCACTTGGTCCATCTTTTTTAATAGCATTAGCTGGAATATGAATATGGTAATCAAATTGATTTATGTAATCAATATCAAGTTCAAATTTTTTATAATTTCCTTTTATATAATCAAAAGCAACTTTAATTGATTCTTCCATTACATCTCCAACTTGACCAGTTATTTTAACGTTACCATTTCCTTTATAACCAACTACTTCGATTTTTACAATATCACCACCATATGGTGTATAGGAAAGTCCTGTTACTACTCCTTTGATATTATTAGTATTTTGATTAATCTCATATTTAGGAATACCAAGAAAAGATTCTAAATGACGATTTAAATCTATTTTGGTTTTATTAGAAATTTTATTTACAATATATCTACGATAAATTTTTTCAAGAGCTCTTTCAAGTTCACGAACACCACTTTCATGAGTATAATAACGAATAATATTTGTTAAAGCTTTAGAGGTAATTGGAATTTCATTTTTTTCTAATTTATAAATTTCGTCAAAATGGGGAATAATGTGATTTTTAGCTATTTTAATCTTTTCGTATTCGGTATAACTACTAATTTCAATTATTTCCATTCTATCTTTTAATTCATTAGGTATAGAATCAATATAATTAGCTGTTAATATAAACATAACTTTAGATAAATCAAATTCTTCATCAATAAAGTGGTCAACAAAACGATTATTTTGACCTTTATCTAAAACTTCAAGTAAAGCACTAGCTGGGTCACCTTTAATATCTTTGGTCATTTTATCAACTTCATCAATGATAAAAACGGGATTGTTAACACCTACTTTAGCCATACTAGACATTATTTTTCCAGGAGCGGCTCCAACATAGGTTCTTCTATGACCAACAATTTCTGCTTCATCATTAATTCCACCAACGGAAATTTTAACGCATTTTAAATTCAAAGCTTCAGCAATACTTGTAGCAATACTTGTTTTACCAACACCTGGTGGTCCTACTAAACATAAAATTGGAACATTTTCACTACCAGTATGATGACTGACAATAATATGTTCTAAAATACGTGTTTTTGTTTCTTCTAAGCCATAATGATTTTTTTCTAAAACTTTTTTTATTGACTCAATATCGTAATTTTCTTCACTACTTTTAGACCATGGCAAATTCAATAGAACATCAATATAGTTTCTGATAATTCCAATTTCTGGGGAATTTAAATTACAACTTTTAAAACGATTAAGCTCTAATTCTAATCTTTTCTTTATACCTTTAGGTGCTTTTAATTTATTAATTTTTTGTTCTAAAATTTCTGTTTCGGAAACACCTAAATTTAATTCTTCTTTTATAACATTTAATTTTTCTTTTAAGTAAAATTCTTTTTGACTTATATCAAGTTTTTTATTTACTTTAAGGTCTATATCTTTTTCTATTTCAATTATTGATAATTCATATTCAATGTCATCTAACAACATTTTTAATCTTTTAACCGGAGATATTTCTTTTAAATATCTTATTTTTCGATTATGATTAAGGGGGAATAAACTAACCGTTGTATCAGTTAATTTACTAATATCATGAACATCTTTAACATCATTAAAGAGATTAGTATCTGTTTCTTTTATGTATTTATCTAATGTTTTATATAAGCATTTGGACATTGCTATTTCTTCGATTGGGTCTATGTTATCTTCTTTTACTAATTGTACATTGGCTTCATAGATATCATCATCTTCTTTAATGTTAGCAACAATAGCTCTCTTTAATCCTCGTAAAACAATACGCATGTTTCCGTTTGGCATGTCGATTTTCATTTTAATCTTAGCAATAATTCCAATATTAATTGTATTAAGAGCTTCTAATTTATCATCAGTTTTTTGATGTATTACAAAAACACAACTGTCATAGACGCTTTCACCTAGCGAAATAATTTTTTTTAAATTGCTATCTGAAAATTCGATTTTAGTTTCTGAATATGGGAATACTTCATGATTTTTTATGAATAAGACAGGTAAGTTTGTTTTAATCATGAGTATCCCTCCTTTTTTTAAATTTTGATTTTATTATAATCACGTAGTTTTTAAAAAACAACACTTTTACATGATAATTTACATTGGAAAAATGTATTTTTTTTGATTACTAAATTTTGGTTTTTTGAATATAATAAAATGATAAAAATTTAAGTAAAAAAGTGGCAATTTTAGTTGATTTTATCTTACTTATTTGTTATAATCTTAAATGCATGGGGTCATAGCCAAGTGGTAAGGCAGTGGACTGCAACTCCTTGATCGTTGGTTCAAATCCGACTGGCCCCTCCAGACGCAGATGTAGTTTAGTGGCTCGAATATGGCCTTGCCAAGGCTAAGACGCGGGTTCGATTCCCGTCATCTGCTCCAATGACATTTCTGTTCGAATTGCTCGGACATTAAAATATATTTCATCTCTATTAGAGATGATTTTTTTATGATTATTTAAAATAAAATGAAAAATTTTTAAAAAACTGAAAAAAGATTTTAAGCATCATACTTAAAATCTTTTTATTCTATCTCTTATTTATTTCATCTTTAATAAACTTCAAAAATTCTGAAATTGTTAAAGACTCTGTTTCTTCACTACCATATTTACGATAACTAATTAAATTATTATCTCTTTCATTATCTCCAATTATCAAAGTTATAGGATTTTTCATTACATTACTTTGTCTAATTTTTTTACCCATTTGGTCTTTAGAATCATCATATTCTACTCTTATATCTTCATCTTCTAAAATTTGTTTTATTTTTCTGCAATATTCATCATGATATTTGATATTTACAGGAACAATATTAACTTGAACTGGAGAAAGCCATATTGGTAATACCCCTTTAAACTGTTCTAACAATAATACTAAAAATCTTTCATAAGAACCAAGAACAGCCCTATGTACCATAACAGGAGTTTGCTTCTCGCCTTTTTCATCAATATAGAAAAGGCCAAATCTTTTAGGCATTGCAAAATCTAATTGCACAGTTGGAATTTGAATATCTCTACCTAAAGCATCTTTAAACATAAAATCTAATTTAGGTCCATATAGTGCTGCTTCACCTTCACACCTTTTGGCATTAAGACCTAATTCATCTGAGACTTCTTGAAGCATTTGTTCACATATATCCCAGTCTTCTTTACTTCCAATATATTTTTCTTGATGTTCATAATCTCTTACTGATAATGAAATCCAATGATTTTCCCATAATCCCATTCTTGAATAAAAATCTTTAATCAAATTACACATATTAATAACTTCTTGTTTAACTTGTTCCCTACTGCAAAATGAATGACCATCTTCAACAGTAATAGCATAAACTCTTGATAGGCTATTACCTACTGCTCCTGGTAATTCAGCACGATATTGTTTATCAGATTCCATATATCTAATTGGTAAATCTTTATAACTTCTTAATTTAGAAGCAAATATTTGAGTATGATGCGGACATTGAACGGGCTTTAAAACAAATTTATGACCCTTTGGTGATTCTACTCTAAATAACTCATCATTAAACTTTCCGGCATGACCAGAAGTTTCAAATAATGATATATCAGCAAGACTTGGACAACTAACTTTTTGAAATCCATATTTTTTACATACTTTTTCTATTTCTTTTTGAAGCTCATCTTTAACAATAGTTCCTCGTGGAGTATAAATTGGAAGCCCTGCTCCTACATAATCTGAAAAACAAAATAAATCTAAATCTTGCCCTATTTTTCTATGGTCTCTTTCTTTTGCATCTTCTAAAAAGTTATTATATTCATTCAACTCTTCTTGAGATGAAAAACCTTTACCTACAATTCTAGTAATCATCTCATTTTTAGCATTTCCTTCAAAATACACTCCACTTATTCTTAAAAGTTTTACAAAAATACTTGGATTTAATTCTTTCATCTTGTTTTCTAATCTTACAAAATCATTTTCACTTATTTGCTTATCTGATTTAAATTCATAATAAAACTCATCTTCATTATAAAACATACTGTCTAATCTTATATCTTTACATTCTTTTTGAATTATCTCTTTTAATAATTCACAACATTTTTGATTCATAATTTACCTTCTTTCTTTTATTTGCTTTTGAGGGAGAAAATCGTATCAGTTTCCGTTTCCGTCATATAATCATCTCCTTTATAAAACAAAAAGAGGATAATACCATAGGAGTCTATTTCAGACGGTACCATCCTCTTTTTTTTCTTAATTTTTTTTAACCGAAATTCGGACAATCTCTTTCAAGTGCAACTAATGGGTGGTAACTATTAAGTTTATTTATTATCTCTCACCAACTGATAACTCTCTTTAAAACAAAAGCTTAATAATCATGTCCCATATCATAGTATTTATATTTATATTATATCATCATTTTATCTAAATAAAAAGCCTATTACTGAGATTGTAATAGACTTGCATTTTTAGATATAAATTTAATAAGCATTGCTAAAACAATCAATATAACAAAATTGATTTTAATGTTGTTATGTAAGTTGTCGTTGTCATTTGATTGTTTAACATATAATATCTCTCCTTCAAAAGCAATTAAATTATACTATATTTATATTAATATGTCAAATTGACTATGGCAATCGCTTAAAAAATAAAAGAAAAATGGTGTATAATTAAATCAAGGTAAAAAGAGAGTTGATTTAATTATGAATTTATTTGAAAGATTTGAAGTATT
>CANQYO010000049.1 GCA_947628095.1 uncultured Bacilli bacterium
ACTGAAGCATAATTTCTCCTTTATGTCTTAATTCTTTTGTATTCAATTTATCTACTCCCTTTCTTTGTTTTTAAGAATCCCTTTATTCTTTTTATTCAATTTTTATTTTACCTCCTTCCTAGGAATTTTCTATCATCCTATTATTATATACTCGGTTTTTATTCAATATTTTTAAAGTTTCTAAAACTTTTTTTATTTTTTTCATATTTATATAAAAAAAGCATAAACTAGATATTATCTAATTTATGTTTTTCTTCTATTTTCTTCTATTATTGCTCTTATATTCATTATATAAGCACCTTATCTTGACATCTATATCATATTTTATATATAAGAAATCTAGCAATATCTTACATGTTATACAATACATTATCAAAAAATGACATAATCAACTTAGGAAGAATTATGCTTAAAGAATACAGACTTAAGAAAAACTATACTTTGAAAACTTTAGCAGAAAAATGTGAAATTTCTTGGAGAAATTTACAAAGAATTGAAAATGGTAAAATTAATAAAGCAAAATTTGAAACGATAAGAAATTAATTAAATAACTAGAAATAAGTGATAAAGATATATTAAAAATGATAAAAGATTTATAAAAAAACCAAGGTTAAATTCCTTGATTTTTTATTCAAATTTTATTCTTTCGTTTACATAATCAACTATTTCAGATACCTTAATAGTTGTTTGTTCCATTGTATCACGGTCACGAATTGTAACAGTATCATTATTTAAAGTTTCATCATCAATTGTTATACAAAAAGGTGTACCAATTGCATCACTGCGACGATAACGTTTACCAATATTACCTGCTTCATCTATTGAAGTCATAAAATGTTTAGTTAACATAGTATAAATTTCATTAGCTTTTTCACTATGATTTTTCTTAATTAAAGGTAAAACAGAAACTTTATAAGGAGCAAGATATGGTAAAATTTTTAAAACTTCCCTTTCTGTTCCATCTGGTAATTGTTCTTTAGTATAAGCATTAAATAATAAAGCTAAAACACTTCTATCAAGACCATAAGTAGATTCAATTATATATGGAATATATTTTTCATTAGTAGCAGGGTCTAAATAGCCTTGACTAATTCCTGAATACTTTTCATGTCTTGATAAATCATAATCTGTTCTATTATGAGTTCCATTTATTTCACCCCAACCAAATGGGAATAAATATTCAATGTCACAAGCAGATTTTGCATAATGAGCTAATTTTTCATGGTCATGAAAACGAAGTTTTTCTTCAGGAATACCTAAATCCATATAAAATTTCTTACCATATTCTTTAAAATAATCATATAGTTTGGTATCGTCTCCCTTATGACAAAAAGTTTGATATTCCATTTGTTCAAATTCAATAGTTCTAAAAGTAAAATTACCTGGTGTTATTTCATTACGAAATGCTTTACCAATTTGTCCAATACTAAAAGGTAACTTAGCTCTCATACTTCTTAAAACATTTAAGAAATTAACATATTCACCTTGAGCATTTTCAGGTCTTAAATAAACTACACTTTTATTATCTTTAGTAACTCCACGATAAGTTTCAAACATAAGTTTAAATTGACGAATATCTGTAAAATCACTTTTACCACATTTTGGACAAGTAACTTTGTTTTCTCTAATATATTCCATTAATTCTTCTTGGGTCATTTTATCTCCAATGCTAGAATTAGTATATTCATTAATTAGATTATCAGCACGATGTCTAGTCTTGCAATTTTTACAATCTGTTAAAGGGTCAGCAAAAGATTCAACATGACCTGAAGCTTCCCAAACACGAGGATGCATTAAAATATCAGCATCAAGTTCATAAGCATTTGGTCTTTCTTGAATAAATCTTTTTCTCCAAGCATCTTTTAAATTATTCTTAAGACGAGAACCAAGGGGACCATAATCCCAAGTATTAGCAAGTCCTCCATAAATTTCACTTCCTTGAAAAATAAATCCATATTGTTTGCAGTAATTAACTAAATCTTCCATTTTCATAATTTTTTCCTCCTAAAAAAATAAAAAGAGGGATTAGTTTGTAAAGGCGACTATTGCCGTGGTTCCACTTTACTTATTCCTAAGAATCCCTCTTACTATATAACTGATAGGTTTCCAAGCCCGTCTTCGTTTTTTTCTTTATTAATTATATATAATTTTTAATTATTTGTAAAGTTTTTTTTAGCTTTTTCTTAATTATTCTTTATCAGCATTTATTTCTTTAATTTTATCTTCAATTCGTTTAGCATATTCAAGAGATGTATCATACATAAAAGTAAGTTCAGGAGTATGACGAATTTCAACTCGCTTAGAAAGTTCTCCACGAATAAAACCAGCACTATCAAGAAGTTCTTTTAAAACTTCCTTTTGATTTTCATCAAAGCAAGTAAAATAAATTTTAGCATAACTTAAATCATTAGTTATATTAACTCCAGTTACAACTACTTTTTTTAAAATAGGATTTTTTATTTCAGTTCCAAAGATAATATTAAGTTGCTCCATAAAAGCATTATTAAGTCTTTCTAATTTTACAGCTTGCATTATTTTTTTACCTCAACTAATTCAAATGTTTCAATAATATCATTTTCATGAATATCTTGATAACCTTCAATTGTAAGACCACAGTCAAAGCCATTCTTAACTTCTTTTACACTGTCTTTTTCTCTTTGTAAAGAGCCAATTTTTCCAGTATAAACAACTACTCCATCACGAATTACTCTAGCATCACTGCCATTTTTTATAACACCTTTGATAACATGAGAACCAGCAATAATTCCAATTTTGGAGAATTTAAATAATTGTCTAACTTCAGCTTCTCCTAAAACTACTTCTTCAAAAGTTGGGTCAAGCATTCCACGAATAGCATCTTCCATTTCTTCTACTACTTTATAAATAATATTATAAAGTCTAATCTCAACATTCTTTTCTTTAGCAAAATCTAAAATTTTACTATTTGGACGAACATTGAAACCAATTATAAGTGCATTGGAAGCTGAAGCTAAAATAATATCACTTTCAGTTATTGCTCCAACACCACTTCTAATAACATTAACCCATACTCCATCAATGTTGATTTTTCCAAGTGATTGTTTAACAGCTTCTTCACTACCTTTAACATCACATTTTAAAACAACATTAACTTCTTTTTCACCAGCTTCAACCATACTAAATAAATCATCTAAGCTCATACCAGCTTTATTTGTATCTTCATGACGATTTCTTGTTTGACGTTCTAAAGATATAGCACGAGCTTCTTTTTCGGTTTCGAAAGCCATAAATTTATCTCCAGCTAAAGGTAAATCATTTATTCCTGTTATTTCAACTGGGGTTGAAGGTAAAGCCATAGTTATATTATTACCTCTATCATCTTTTAAAGTACGAATTTTTCCATAACTAGTTCCAATTACAACTGGGTCTCCTAAACGAAGAGTACCACTTTGAACTAAAAGAGAAACAATACTTCCTACTTTTTGATTATTTCTTGCTTCAAGAACTGTTCCTGTTGCATAACGATTTGGATTAGCTTTAAGTTCTGCCATTTCAGCTACTAGTAATAATGTTTCTAAAAGTTCAGGTACTCCATCACCTTTTTTAGCTGAAATTAAACAAGTTATTACATCTCCTCCAAATTTTTCAGGAACTAGACCATATTCTGTTAATTCTGTTAAAACACGGTCAACATTTGCATCAGGTAAATCTATTTTATTAACTGCAACCACAATTGGAACATTAGCTGCCTTAGCATGGTCAATTGCTTCTTTCGTTTGAGGCATTACTCCATCATTTGCTGCTACAATTAAAACAACAATATCCGTTATTTGAGCCCCACGTGAACGCATTTTGGTAAATGCTTCATGACCTGGAGTATCAATAAATGTTACTTTTTTACCATTAACATCTACTTGATAAGCACCTATTGCTTGAGTAATTCCCCCAGCTTCTCCACTTGCTACATTTGTTTTTCTGATTGTATCAAGTAAAGTTGTTTTACCATGGTCAACATGTCCCATAATAGTTATAACTGGAGGGCGTGGTTTTAAATCTTCTTCTTTATCAACTATTTCATATTTTTCAAAGTTAGATTTATCAACACTTTCTTCATTTTTTAATTTTTTATTATAATCAAGTAAAATTAATTCAACTGTTTCAAAACTTAAATTTTGATTTAAATTAGCCATTATACCTAAATTAAATAATTTTTTAACAATTTCTGTTCCACTTACTTTTAAAAGAGAAGCAAGAGTGGCCGGAGTCATTTTCTCATGATAAACAATTACATCATCTTCTTCTTGATTTGTCATTAATTTATCACGATGTTTATAAATTTCTTTACGACCTTTTTGAAATTTAATTTTAGCTTCGTTCTTACTTTCAACTTTTGATTTAACTTTTTCTTTATGTGAAGATATATCATCTAAATCAATGTCTATTTTACTTACTAAATTATCTACTTTATTTTCTAATTCCTCATCATATTCATAATCAGGATTTTCATTTTCTTTCATTGAATCAATTTCATTATCTAACATAATAATCTCATCTTCTGTCAAAATTTCATCTTCTGTTTGATGATTAAGATTCAATGATTCAATAATCTTCATAATTTCAGAAACATCTTTGTTAACATCTAATGCATATTCTAAAATACTCATACTCCACCTCTTTCTTTTTGAATATAATTATTAAACTTATTTATTGTTTATAATTACATCTTTAATACTATCGTAAACTGTATCAGGAATTGAAATTTCTAAATGACGTTCAAGAACTTTGGTCTTTCTTGCTTTTTCTAATGTTTCTATATCTCTTTTAATATATGCACCACGACCATTTTTCTTGCCAGTTAAATCAACTGAAATTTCTCCTTCTTTCGTTTTTACAATTCTTAAAAGTTCACGCTTAGGCAATTTTTCATTAGTTACCACACAAGTTCTAAGTGGTATTTTTTTAACTTTCATAAATCACCTATTGTATTTTTATACCAAGTTTGCTTGCATCTTCTAAATTTTTAATATCAAGTTTATATTTTGTTAAACGACTAGCTAACTTGGCATTTATACCTTTTTTACCAATAGCAAGTGAGAAATTATCGTCAGGAGCAACGACAATTGCTTCATTCTTTTTAGGGTCCATAATTAAAACGGTTAAATTCTTAGCAGGAGATAAAGCATTTTCAATGAAAATTTTAGGGTCTTTATCATATCTTATTAAATCTATTTTCTCACCCTTTAATTCTTTTATAATATTAGCAATTCTACTTCCCTTTTCTCCAATGCAAGCTCCAATAGGGTCAAAATTTGGATTTTCACTATAAACAGCCACTTTACTTCTAACTCCAGCTTCTCTTGAAACTGCATACATCAAAACAGTTCCATCAGCAAATTCTGGTATCTCAAGTTCAAATAATCTTCTTACAAAACCATAATGACTACGACTAAGTTTAATTACTAAATTACGTCCAGAATTATCAATTTTAGTTACATAAACTCGAATTCTTGAACCCATTTCAATTTTTTCTCCAGGAATAATCTCTCTTTTAGGAAGAATTCCATTACTTCTACCTAAATCAATATAATAGTTATCAGTATCTTCAAGAGCAACTGTTCCAAGTAACATTTCGCCTTCTTTATCTTCAAATTCAGCAAGAACACTACTTCTTTCAGCTTCACGAATTTTTTGAATAACTACTTGTTTAGCAGTTGATGTTGCAACACGAGAAAATTCTTCTTTTGGAGTAATTTCAGTATCAATTGTATCTCCAATTTCTAAATTTTTATTTATTTTTTTAGCATCACTTAAGCAAATTTCTAATTCAGGATTTATTTCTTTAATAAATGTATTTCCCTCTTCATCTGTAACTTCTAAATTATCATCAATTACTGTGATATATGAATATACTTTAATTTCTCCTGTATCACGATTAATTAATACTTTACTATTATTTTTACCATAATTTTTCTTATAAGCAGTAGTAAGAGCTGTTTCCATTGCTTCAAAGACAATTTCTTTATCAATATTTTTTTCTTTAACAATATTATCAACTGCTGTTAAAAATTCACTAGCGTTCATCTTTCACACTTCCTTTACTTTTTCCATATACTTCAAGTACATATTTTTCTTCAATTAAATCAGCTTCATCAATAATTGGATTAATAATATTCGTTGCTTGAACTACTTTATCTAAATCGATTATATCCTCGGAATCTAAACAAATTCTTAAAAATAAATTATTATTTTCTTTTTCAAGTTTAACACTATCAATAATTAAGTTTAAATCTTTAAGTTTTAAAGCAAGTAATTCTTTAACTTTATCTTCCATACTCCTCCTAATTAAATTAAAGAGTAGGATTTCTCCCACTCATCTATTCATATTATATCATATATTTTAAGGATTTCAAGAATTTTTAACAAATTAATGTAAAAGAACCCTTGAAAATTAACCAATTTTACTTTTCAATAAGTTCTCTTACCAATTTTACCATGTTATCTTTATTACTTACATATTTTTTAGGTTTAAAATCTTTTAATCTTAAAATAGCTTTTTCTAAGTCTTCAACCTTTTTTATACCAATGATGTAACCAGCTTCATTAAAATTTTCTACTATTTGAAGTTGATGGTCATTAATATGTTCTCGATATTTTTTATATCGTGGAACGGCTATTACTTTCTTATCATTCAAAAGCCCTGTTAAAATAATTCCTACTCCTCCATGGGTAATTAAAAAATTGCAATCATGAATTAATTTATCAAATTCTTCTTTACTAATTAAATCAAAAATTTCCATATTAGTTGATTTATATGAAGCACTAATTCCTGCTTGCACAATTACTCGGTCTTTTATTATTCCTGCATCAATTAATCTATCTAATTCTTTTAATAATCGTGTAAATTTTTTATCTTGTGTTCCAAGAGCTACTAAAATCATATTTCCTCCTAATAAATAAAACCAGAATAGATTGCTTTAGGATATAACTTTAACATACTTTCCCATTGAACTAAAAAATAATCGGCAATTGGATAAACTATTTTTCCTGCTAAAGTTCTTGTTGTTCTATTAGCTAAAGTTTCAATATAAATAATTTTACTTCCAAATAATTTTCCTATATAACACATACTAACAGCTGTATGCGTTCCTGTTGTAATAATAACACTCGGACGAATTTTTAAATAAATATATAATGATTTAAAAAAATTATAAATAAATTTAAAAAAGTAGGAAATAAAATGCGTCTTAGTACCATAAACTAAGAAATAAACACTAGCATATTTTTCTTTTAAATATAAATTTGATTTGGTTTTTTCAGTTACGATAGTTGAATCATAAATAGAAAATAAATCACTAAGTTCTAACATCTCTGATAAATGACCACCAGTTGATGAAATAAATATTACTTTCTTTTTCATAACTCACCTTTATTTACTATCATTAGTTGTATCAAAAGAAATAGACACTATATTATGACTTACTCTCTCATTTTTAGGAGGAAGTTTTAAATAATCACCATAAATCTTTGTTAAACAATATTCAGGGTTATTAACTATGTTAAATTTATGTCCTTCAAATAAAGCTTTTTTAACTGGCAAAAAGATTTCTTTCTCCATTAATTCTTTATCTATATTGTAAGTACTAGCATAATTAACTAAACATTTAGAATCTTTATTATTATCTTTCATCATTAGCTTTTTTTGAAACTTATACAAAGTCTTTAAACTAAAAGGTAAAAAAAGTGCACTACATAATTTATGATAACAGTTTTTAATTTTATACATACCTATTTTTACATACATAGTTTCACAAATAGCTTTAATTATATTTGCTCTTATACGAATTCTTTTATAATTTAAATCAAGAACTTTATCAAAAGGAAAAACATCAACAAAAATCTCATTTCGATTTCTAACATTTACTAAACATTCTTCCATAGCTAAAGTATGACTCTTTCGAACTTTAGCATAAGGATGAAAATATTGAGGATTATTCTCCATAGTTTCTACATAATATTTACTCTTATCAGTTTGAGGGTACAATTGAATAAATTTTTCGTAAGACTCTCTTGGCATACCAATATCAACATCATCATCCCAAGGGATAAAACCTTGATGTCTAATTGCTCCTAAAAGTGTTCCACCGATTAAAAAATAAGTTAAATCCTTTTCCTTACAAAATTTATCGATGTCCAAAAGCATCTCTACTTGAACACTATGTAATTTTTTTAAATCTTCTTTGCTAATAGTTTTCATATTTCTTTTCCTTTATAAAAAACATTATAGCATAATTTAATAATTTAAAAAAGATTAATAAGCAAAGTTTACATATATCTAAAAGATTATTTTAATTTTAACTTTTTATTTTCAACTTCAAATAATTCAAGAAGTTTTTTTCTATCTTCTTCTAAAGTCTCTAACCCTTCAGCATCCGGGAATACTTCATAAAAAGGAAGGCCTAACATAATTTCAAATTTATCCTTTAATCTAGTTGTTTCTCTATAATGTCTACTAGAATTTTTGGTTATTTCCTTTCTAGTATAAATATCTAATAAACGTCTTTCAATTGTTGTAAAGCCACTGTCCATACAAAATAAATCACATATTTGTATAATATTATCATAAATTGTAGCTTCATCAGTGTTTTCTATTATAAATTTTCTTTTTAAATCACTTGGTCCCATGCCACAAGTTAAAGTAATATCATTTTCAATAAAGGAATGTGTTAAAGAAATTTTAGCTTCCTCTAAAAAACCTAATTCTTGTAAAATTTTATAACCTAAAATTACATGATTACTATGGTCTAATTTTCGTCCAATATCATGAATAAATCCAAG
>CANQYO010000050.1 GCA_947628095.1 uncultured Bacilli bacterium
CCTTTATTTTATGGGCTTTTTATCTTATATTTTTATTTTAGAGATATACCCGGACTTTTTGAATTTAATTCAGTCTATTTATTTAAAAGACATTCTTTTTTATAATTATAAATTTCTTTAGAAGCCGAAGTAGAATAATGCAAACCATCTGGTGTATATTGATTTTTAAGAGCTAAAACTTTATCATAAATATTGCAATAGGAAACACTATTACCTAAACTATTTTTTAAAGCTGTATTAAATTCTTTTATTTTACTATTAAACCCACTTCGATAACGATTTTCATCAACTGGAGTTACAGAAGTTATAATGATATTATGTCCTTTCCAATTACCATTTGCTAAATCATTGTATATTTGAGCATATTTAGGAGCATTTTTAGAAGATAAACCATTAACTCCTAAATCAACGATTATATTATAGTTCGTATTTGGGTTTTTAGCTAAAACACTATTAACAGAAGGAACAGCTGTTTCAGATAACCAACTAAGTCCCATACCAACTTTAGCAATACAAATTTCATTTTCAGGCATTTTAACAGCACTACACATCATTACCGTTCTTGAATCACCTACAAAGATATAATTATCAGAAAATTTAGTTTCATTTTTACATGTTATATCTTTATAATTACCAGCTATATCAAAAATTCTAACTTTAGGCGAAGTTAATTTTTCATTAATTGTATACTTTGGTTGATTACTAGTATAAGTATTATTATATAAATAACTTGCTATTCCTGATTTATCATAAGCTGCAACTTCAATATCGGTCCTTGAACCCATAGTTGTAGCTGTACAAGCTCCCTCAGGACTAACTTTATCAATATTACTTATCATTATAGAAGCTAGTTTATAACTATTGTTACTAGTATAAGCATAAAAAGTATAATTACCATTAGTATTTACAACATATTCACCAGATTTTGAATTAGATTTTGTTCCATTAGGAAGTTTAATATAAGAAAAATCATTTCCATTAACTTGATATTTTATTGTAACATTTTGATTAGTATAAGCACTTGAAGTTTTAACTAAATTTATTTCTAAATTACTAGTTAAAGAAGAATTGATAATTACTTTCCTCGTTAAATAATAATCTTTTCCATTATAGTTTAATAAATAGTTTACATAATATTCTCCAGGAATACTAGTATTTATATTATTAGTTATTTTTACTCTATTGGAAATATCACTATTACCATAATAGGCCTTTACTCCTGGTTCTTTAAAATAATCTCCAACATATAAATTAACTAAACTATCACCAAGTAAATAAAACTTCAAAGTTTCGTTTGAATTCGGTGTTTTATTATCTCCCGTACTATTATCTTTATCATTATCTTTATCAGGAACTACAGTAATACTTTCATCATTTTTTAAAACTCTAACTACTCTTCCTTTAGAAATATTTTGAATTTTATAAATAATTAAGTATACCCCTTCTTTATTAACATTTACTCTATTATTAACTTTTACTTCCTCGGTTACAAATTTATTATTTAAAAGAGCATAATAACCTGGTTCTTGATATTCTTCTCCTTGTTTAATTTCTATTTCACTTGCTCCAAATAAAACTAATTCATATTTATCACTAACAGCTATTTCTTCTTTAACTTCTTTCTCTTTAGGTTTTAAAAGAAAAAAGATTAATAACCCAACTATTAGTATTATTAAAATCAAAAAAATAATTCTAACAATCTTTCTATGCTTATATAAAAACTCCATTATCATATTCACAACCTATCTCATATAATTAAGTCTCTATTATCAAATTTATTATAACATATATTTTTAAAATTACATCTAAATATCTAAAAAAAATAAAAACTAAGTACAAGTAACTACAAATAAAGCTTACTTTTTGATAAGTCATTTACAAAAAATAATTTCTTTGTTATAATTAGTATATATTTGAGATTATCTCATATATTAAAAAAGGACACTTTCTAGTCTAGCTAGATGTGCTCCAAAATATTTTTGGAAACGCTCTAACAAACGTTAGAGCGTGTTTTTATTTTAACAAAAGTATGCAAACAAGCATAACTTCTAAAATAAAATGAAGTATTACTATAATTTGTAAAAAATTAATTCTACTCTTCATAGCGACCACCTCCTAACTCTAGTAAATCTAGAATGAGGAGCACACACTAACGTGTCTAGAAAACATCCTAATTAATATAATAGCATAATTTCATTTCCAAAATTTTATCGTTTACACAATATTTACATTTATATTTTTACATTATTTGACAATTTTAAAAATTGAGAAAATATTTAATTCAATTTTTAAAATTCAACCAAAAAAGAAGTGAAAAAAATCACTTCTTATATTTAATAATTTAAAAATTAACTAACTTTAAAAAACTTTTTTAGCTTTTTTCTACAGTCTTTTCTTCTAATTCCATAAATTTAACCGATTTTATAACTTTTTTAATCTCTGTTGAAAACTTTTCAACATCTTTATCTTCATATGTTATAAATTCAAAGAAGAGACTATTTCCTTCATTAAATAAATAATAATCATAATATATCTTATTTTCTTCACCTAAAGCTTTAATTTCAATAACTTCATAATCATAAGTATCTTTTATAAGATTAACTTCTGATACTTTGTAATCTTCACTACTAGAATCTGTAATTTCTTTTTTGTATTCGTCAAAATTATCATAATAATAATCAGGAATATAATCAACATAAATAGTTCTAAAAATAGGTTCTTTACGATAAGAAGAAATTGGAGTATAAATAACAGAATAATAACCATATTGATTAAAATATTCTTCGTCAAAATCTTCTTCATAAGCAACTAAATAATTAGGAAGCTTATATGTCGCATAATTCATAAAGTTATAATCATCATAATCATTATTTGAATTGTTACTGCTCTTTCCACCTAAACTAATTAAAACAAAATATACTATTAATAAACCTAAAACAATAAAAGCAATAATTTTAATATTTCTTTGACTTTGTTTTTTTAATTTATTTTCTTCAAATTCTTTATTTTCTAAAGCTTCTTTATCTATATACATTTTATTTTTTCCAAGTAAAATGTTTCTATTTTTAAGTTCTTTTATAATAAAATCTTTATTTAAAATATCAACTTCTGAGGCAATTTCTTTTAAAGCTATAGCTTTTTTACTAGAAGTTGCATCATGATTCATAAAAGCATTAATTACTTTTTTAACATCTGAAGAATCAATGTCAAAAGAATTTTCCGTGGCATATTTATTATTATTCTTGATGTTTCCAACTAGTCCACTTATACCTAAAATAGTAAATACAAGTGATAAGATATAATCTCCAATTAAAGATTTAAGGAATATTTCACTTTGATACAAAGAAAATAAATTATTTAAAGAGATGCCAGAGCCATTTTTTAAATTTAAAAGTAAAGGAACACCTATAAAAGTTGCTAAAGATATACTTAAAATTGACATAATAACAATTAAAATCCAAGTTTTATCAGTTACCTCACCTTTTAATAAGGTATAACCTTTATAAGATAAAAAAGCAATTGGAAGAGCAAGAACAGATAATATCCAACCTCCATAAACATACATTAAAACCCAAGGTATTACCCCAATTAATGCTCCTATTATACTACCAATAATTCCTAAAAAAGTATTTTTTTTCATAACTCCATCCTAATTTACATTATTAATTTTATTCATAAAATGATATTTATCTTCAAAATGTAAAAATAATATTTTTAAAGTAGCTACAATTGGTGCTGCTAAAATCATACCTATAATACCAAATAAATATTCAAAAATCAATAAGCTTAGCATAATTGTAACTGGATGCAAAGAAATTGCTTTTCCAACAATCAAAGGATGTAAAATATTTCCTTCTAAAAATTGAACTAAGAAAACTGTAACTAAACAAATAATTCCTGTAACTGGTGAAATAGCAAAACCAACTACTACAACTGGTATTCCTCCAATGTAAGGTCCAAAATAAGGTATTATATTGGTTATAGCACAAAAGATTGCAAACAACAATGGTGAAGAAACTCCTGAAATTAAGAAACCTATTAAAGATAAAATCATAACAAATAAACAAGATAGTAAAGTTCCATTAACATAATTTCTAAGCATTCCATTAAGAGCTATTTTAATTACATGTAACTCGTCATGATATTTAACGGGAACAACACGTTTAAAAAATTTATTAACTTTCGAAAAATCAAGTGATAAATAAAACCCTATTAATAAACCTAAAAAGATATTACCAACTGTTCTTATTGAACTTCCTAAACCATTAACAATTGAAATAAAATCAGCTGCTGTAATTCCATTAGCAAACGAATTAATTGACTTGATAATATTATTTTTCATTTCTGTTAAATCTATTTCACTACTTGATAAATTAACAAAGAAATCATTAACCCATTCATTAACTGAACCAATAAAATCAGGTAATTTTGAAATTAATTCATTAACTTGGGATATAAATTCGGGTACAATTAAAGCTAAAATTAATAAAATAACAAAAACAAAAATTAAATAAACAACTACTGTTGCCAACTTACGTCCTACTTTGTTTTTTACAAAATAATTAATTGCTGGTTCTAAAACCCAAGCTAAAAATAAACCTATAAAAAGAGGCGAAATAACTCCAATTACATTTCCTATCATTCTTAAAATACTTGTTTTATCAAATAAATAAAGAAGTAAAGCACCAATTGCTAGAATAGTCATTGTAAGCATTATTTTTAGTAAGATATTTCCCGTTTTGATAACTTCATTTAACGTTTTATAATCTAACTTTTTATTTTTATCATTCATAACTCCTCCTATATAATCAACATAGCATCACCAAAGGAAAAAAATCGATATTTCTCTTCTTGAGCTATTTTATATGCATTCATAATAAACTCTTTTTTAGAAAAAGCACTTACTAACATAACTAAAGTTGATTTAGGTAAATGAAAATTAGTTATTAAAGCATCAATTCCTTTAAATTTATAACCAGGATATATAAAAATATTGGTCATTCCACTACATTCTGTAAATTCTTGATACATAGATTTTACAGTTTCAAGTGTCCTAGTTGTTGTTGTTCCAACAGCAACTATTTTATTTCCTTTCTTTTTAACTTCATTAAGCTTCATAGCTACTTCTTTAGAAATCGAATAATATTCACTATGCATTTCATGATTTTTTATATCGTCAACCATTACAGGTCTAAAAGTTCCAAGGCCTACATGAAGCGTTATAAATAAAACTTCAACTCCTTTAGCTTTTATTTTTTCTAAAAGTTCTAAAGTAAAATGTAACCCTGCAGTTGGAGCAGCAGCACTTCCAATATTTTTAGCATATACTGTTTGATATCTATTTTGGTCACTTAATTTTTCATGAATGTATGGAGGAAGTGGCATTGTTCCTAATTTATCTAAAATTTCTAATAAAATACCATCATATATTAATTCATATTCACGAATTCCATCTGGTAAAACTTTAATACATTTAGCTTTTAATAATCCATTGCCAAAAGATACAATCGTTCCTTCTTTAACTCGTTTAGCTGGTTTAGTTAAAGCCTTCCATACTGAATCTGTTACTTCATTTAAAAGTAAAATTTCAATAACCGCTTTAGTCTCTTCTTTTTCACCAATAAGTCTTGCTGGTATTACTTTAGTATCATTTAAAACTAAAGCATCACCTGGATTTAAATAATCAATTATATTATAAAATTTTCGATGTTCGATTGCTCCTGTTTCTTTATTTAAAACCATAAGACGAGATTCATCTCTTTTTAAAAGAGGTGTTTGAGCAATTAAACTTTCATCAAGTTGATAATCAAAATCACTTACTTTCATTGTATCACCTTCTCTTATTTTCATGTGTATCATTTTCTTCAAGTGAAAAAACAGAATCATCTAATATATCTTGAATTCTTCTGTCCATCTCTGTAAC
Source organism: uncultured Bacilli bacterium (assembly GCA_947628095.1). Classification (GTDB taxonomy): domain Bacteria; phylum Bacillota_I; class Bacilli_A; order RF39; family UBA660; genus RUG591. The sequence continues at coordinate 5,924 of CANQYO010000050.1, forward strand.
AGCATCACGAAATCTATTCCAATTATATGGACTTACGGTTTTATCTTTCTTACGAGCTGCTTCGTCAATTTTTTTACGAATTAACATATGATTATATTTAAATTCTATTTCTCTTTTAGCTAATTCTTCTAATTCACTTGAATCTTCTAATAATTTATTTATATTCTTAACTTCAGGTAAAGCATTTATTACATCTTCAGAAATTGGATGATTAGCAACAGAATAAGTCAAGATAGAAAGTCCTATTCCAGATGTCATTAAAAGAAAACCGGTAATTACTCCAGACATGCAAGCTAAAATTAATAAAGCTATTGATACAATATAAAAAGGAAATGCTTTTATATGATTTCTCATTCTTTCTCTAAAAGTTTTTGTATACTCTTTATCTACAATTTTTCTTTTTTTACTATTTAAATAATTACGATAATTTTCTATTAATTCTAAAATTTCTTCTTCATCCAAAAATTTATAAAATTCTTTAGGAATTCCATCATTTAAAGTTTTTATTAAACAAGGTTTTCTTGCAAATTCTCCATATCTTGCATTATTAGTATCAACTTTTTTAATATCAACAACTCTAAGACTCATATTACTCTCCCATGAATAAATTTTCTTGATAATTTATTCCCAACAACTTATATGATTTTTGAGTTGCCACTCTTCCTCTTGGAGTTCTTTTTATAAATCCTTTTTGAAGTAAAAATGGTTCACAAACATCAAGTAAAGTTGTTATTTCTTCTCCAATTGATGAAGCCAAAGTTTCAATACCAACTGGTCCACCATTAAATTTTTCTATTAAACTTTGTAAATATTGATGGTCAACTTCGTCAAGTCCATATTCATCAACTTTTAATTTATTTAAAGCATCAATTGTTGTTTCAAGGTCAATTTCATCTTTACCAGAAACTAAAGCAAAATCACGAATTCTTTTAAATAAACGATTAGCTATTCTTGGTGTTCCACGACTACGTTTAGCAAGTGCTAAAGCTGCTTCAGAAGTAATTGGCATTTCTAAAACTCGACTAGTTCTTAATACTATAAGTTTTAATTCTTCGTTAGTATAATATTTAAGTTTACAAACAATACCAAATCTATCTCTTAAAGGACTAGTTAAATCTCCTGCTCTAGTCGTTGCTCCTACTAAAGTAAAAGGAGGTAAATCTATTTTTATACTCCTTGCTCCGCCTTCGCTTCCAACCACAATATCTAAAGTAAAATCTTCCATAGCTGGGTATAAAATTTCTTCTATAACTCTTGGAATTCTATGAATTTCATCAATAAATAAGACATCCCCTGGTTCTAAGGTTGAAAGAATAGCTGCTAAATCTCCTGATTTTTCAATAGCTGGTCCAGAAGCTGTTTTTATATTTTTATGAAGTTCGTTAGCAATTATCATAGCCATTGTTGTCTTTCCAAGACCAGGTGGTCCATATAATAAAACATGGTCTAATGATTCATTACGCATTAAAGCTGCTTCTATAAAGACTTTTATATTATCTTTTACTTCACTTTGACCAATGTATTCATCTATCGTTAAAGGTCTGATACTTGATTCAACTAATAAATCATCAGGCTCTTCAGATACGTCAACTATTCTTTTCATCAAATATCCTCCTTATTTTTTTTACTTAATCATCAAACGTAAAGCTTCTTTAATTTGGTTTTCAACACTTGCTTCTTTGTTGATACGTCCAACAACTCCTTTAATATCTTTATCTTTATAACCTAAAGCCAGTAATGCTTCATATACCTCATCTGAACTATTTACTTCTACATCAACAGCTTGAAGTTTTCCTTTTAAATCTAAAACCATTTGACGAGCTAATTTATCACCAATTTTAGGAAACTTTTTTAAATACAAAATATTTTCTCGATTAATTGCATCAGCAATTCCTGCTATAGAACCCATCGCGATAATTGGCAAAGCCATCTTAGGTCCTAACCCTTTAACACTTATAAGCTTTAAAAAAAGTTCTTTTTCTTCCATTGTTTTAAAGCCAAATAAAAGATGTTCATCTTCTTTTATTTGTTGGTATAAATATATTTTGTATTCATTACCCTCTTTAAAAGCATAAGGATTGGGAGTGTTAATTAAATACCCTATTCCATTATTTTCAATTGTTACATTATTACTATCAACTTCGGTTATTTTACCTATTATATAACTATACATATTTCACCTTTATCAAAAAATATTATAGTCTAAATTTCTTTGTTTGTCTACAATAGACTAACTTTTTTCAGGATAAAAACATGAAAATAATTTAAAATGTATAGCTATTCCTTATAAGATATAGGGATAATATATATTTTT
>CANQYO010000051.1 GCA_947628095.1 uncultured Bacilli bacterium
TAGAAGATAAAAAATGTAAATTAATTGTATAACTTGCTTTTTCTCTTACTTTTTTCCAACATTTACTTTACTTCACCTAATAAAATTCATAAAAAAAGACTTAATGTTTAAGAACCGATTAAACACTCATTAAATCTTTAGTTTTTTCTTCTAATAAATCTTCAATAATTTTATTATACTTGGTTACTAAATCTTGAACTCTTCCCTCACATCTTGTTTCAATATCTTCTGGTAATTTTTCAGCCTTTAAAAGTTCTATGGCATCTCTTCTTTGATTACGAATACTTACTTTTCCATCTTCACAAGTTGCTTTGGCTTGACGAACTAATTCTTTTCTTCTATCTTCAGTTAAAGGTGGAATAACTATTCTAATATTTTCTCCATCATTATTAGGAGTATAACCTAAATCAGCTTCAAATATAGCTTTTTCAATACTAGCTAAACTTGATTTATCAAAAGGTTTAATCAATAATTGACGAGCTTCGGGAACACTTATTGTTACTAAACTTTTAAGTGGTGTCATTGAACCATAATAATTTACCATAACATTATCAAGTAAACTAGGGTTAGCACGTCCCGCACTTATCTTTTTTAAACGTCCTTCCAAACTTTCAATAGAAGTTTTTAAATTAGTTTCAAATTCTTTGATTATTTCTTCTTCCATAAAATTCCTTTCTTAATTTTATTTTATCTTTTTTTCTTAAAAATAGCAAGATATTTACTTTTAACAGATATTTACTTTTAACTAATTATATTAAATTTTTTCTTATAAAGGTTTTAATATCTTTATCTAAATAAACCCCAATTTTAGTATTTAAAACTATCTTAATAAAACCTAAACCATAAATAATAAAATCTTCATGAAATTTAGTTTCATATAAATTATAGCTTACTTCTTTTAAATTATCATTTTTTATACTTACCTTTTTAACTGGTATACCATTAGGAATATATAAAGTAAAACTATTTCTATCTCCTTCTATATAATCAATTCTTAAAAAATCACCTATTAATAAACTTTGATTTTTACTTATTTGATAAGTTCTTGGTTTAATTTCTTTTCTTGAATTCAATATTTTATAATATTTGGTACTTAAATGATAAATAATATTTCCTTCATCAACAAGACCTGGAGTATCTATTAAATTTAAATTTTTATTAATTTTAACTTTTATTTCATTTAAAGTAGTTTCAGGAACATTTGAAGTTGTTAAATTAGGTATATTTTCAGAATAATTACTAATCATTTTGTTAACTAAACTACTTTTACCAGCATTTGTTTCTCCAACTAAATAAACATCATTTGTTTTTTTGTATTTCATTATTTTTTTATAAAGTAAATCTAAATTATAATTATTTATACTACTTACTATTACATAATCTTTAAAGTTATATCTTTCTTCTAAATAACTAATAATTTTTTCATCTTTAACACTTTTAGGTAAAACATCACGTTTATTTAAAACTAAAATTATATCATTAGTTAAAAACTTATATATATCATCTAAATTTTCTCTAATGTTTAAGATATCAACTATATATAAAATTAAATCTTTAGTTTCTGAAACTTCTTTTAAAATATTTTCATAATCTTCAGGATTTTTTGCAATATTTTCTATTTCTCCATAATTTTTTACTTTAAAACAACGCATACAATAATCATTTTCTAAATTTGGTGTATATCCTAAATTTAAAATATTTTCATTTTGTAATACTACTCCACATCCTAAACATTTTTTACTTTTCTTCATAATAATTACCTCTTTTAATATTATTCTTTTTATTAATAAATCGCTCTAATTTTCGATTGAAAGTTGTTACTTTAAAATCAATATTTTTTATTGGGTCAACTAAAATTGTTAATACATTTTTTCTATTTCCCCAAAAAACATCTGTTACAATTTGGTCACCTACTACTACCATTTCCTTATAATCAATTTTATATTTTTTCTTTATAGTTCTAAGAACTCTTAAAGTAGGTTTCAAGCTAAAGTAAAAATAATCACATTGAACATCTTTTAAAAAATTACTTACTCTTTTTTTACCACTATTACTAACAATAATAATTTTAAAATCTGACTTTAAGGAATTTAAAAATTCTTTGTTTTTTTGACTACAACTATTTTCTTTAATACTTCCAATTGTATTATCTAAATCAAATATAATTAATTTATAATCATTTTCTTTTAACTTTTTATAATTTATATGAAAAATATCTTGACAATACTTCTTTGGAATAAAAATATCAATCACTTTGTTCCTCCCTATTTTCTAAATATTCTTTTAAACTAACTGCCACTTGTGAAGGCAAAACAGTTGATAATTCTTCTATACTAGCTTCTTTAATTTTTTTAAGAGAAGAAAACTTTTTTAATAGTTCTTTACGTCTTTTTTCTCCAATTCCTGGTAGCATTTCTAAAACACTTGCTAAACTTCCTTTATTTTTTATTTGTCTATGATAAGTTATAGCAAATCTATGTACTTCTTCTTGAATTTTTGATAAGAAAATAAATAAATGGGAATGGGTTTCAATTTCAATTTCTTTTAAATCGCTAGTAACAATGGTATTAGTTCGATGTTTAGAATTCTTTTTAAGTCCAATTACTTTAATATCTAAATTAAGTTCATTTAAAATTTTAACAGCTACACTAACTTGGGTTTCTCCTCCATCAACAATTATTAAATCGGGTTTTCTTAAGTTTTCCATTAAAACTCTATAATATCTTCGATATAAAACTTCTTCCATTGCTTTTAAATCATCTTTAACTGTTGCATCAATTTTAAATTTTCGATAATCATTTTTAACTGGCTCAAAGTTCTCAAATACAACCATTCCACCTACATAATAAGTTCCAAATAAATGTGAATTATCAAAGGCTTCAATACGATTTACTTTGCCTTTTAATATAATACTTAATTCTTTAATAGCTTCATCTTTTATTTTTTTATTTTGATTAATTGTTTTTATTTCTTCTTCTAAAACAATCTTTGCATTTTCTTTAGCTAATTCTAATAGTTTTTTCATATCACCTTTAATAGGTGTACGTACTTTAATATTTAAATAATCCGCTAATATTTCTTTATCTATTTCTTCTGGAACTAAAATTTCTTTAGGCATTATTTCTCTATCATAAAATCTAATAATATATTCTAACATAGCATCAGCTGGCTCTGATACAATATTAATAATTTTTTTACTACGTCCAAATAACGTTCCACTTCTAATAAAAAATACTTGAATTGATAAGTAATTATCAATTATATAATAATTGAATAAATCTAAATTAATATCTTTATTTAAAACAATTGTTTGATTTTTTAACGTTATTTTAATATCTTCAATCATCTTTTTATATTCTAAAGCTTTTTCAAAATTCATTTTACTACTTGCAAGTTGCATATCATTTTCTAATTTTTTCAAAATAAAACTAGCATCACCATTTAAAAAAGCTGTGATTTCTTTTCGCATTATTTCAAGTTTTTCAGTATCGACTTCATTTTTGCAATAACCTAAGCATTCACCTATATGATAATATAAGCAATAATCTTTTTTTAATACCTCACACTTTCTTAAAGGATAAATTCGATTTAACATTTCAACAGTTCGTCTAGCACTTCCAACATTTGGAAAAGGTCCATATAAATTATTTTTATTTTTTTTAATTTTAACATTTCGAACTACTCTTAAAATAGGATATTTATCTTTAGTAAATTCTATATAAGGATAACTTTTATCATCTTTTAATAAAATATTATATTTAGGATTATATTTTTTTATTAAAGTTATTTCAAGTATTAAACTTTCAAGTTCAGAGGAAGTAACTATATATTCAAAATCAGCAATATCAGAAACTAATTTTTTAGTTTTACCAGTTACTCGACCAGTAAAATAACTTTTAAGACGTTTTTTTAGATTTTTAGCTTTTCCAACATAAATAATATTTCCATCTTTATCTTTCATTTGATAACTTCCAGGTAAATCAGGAACAAGGGCTAATTTTTCTTTAAACATAGTTACACGCTCCTTTCATAAACATTATATCATTAATTTAGTTTTTTTCGTATTAATTCTCGTATTAAATCTAATATTTTTCAAGAAAAATAAAAAAATAAGTCTTTTTTAATTAACTTATTTTAAAATTTAATTAGTTATAAAGAAAATTCGAGAGTTCTTGTAGTAAGCATAGTTAATATCATTTAATTCTAAATTATTTTCATTAATTTTTCTATCTAACCATTCATTACTTTTATTAATACTTAGTAAATTATCACGTAAAATTTTACCATCTACTATTAAACTTATTGGATAATTTAAAAAATTATTTTTTCCAAATACAACTATATCATTTCCAACTTTAATACAATAATCAACCATATTTGGATTAGAAATACCTCTTTTTTTTAAACTATATAATAAATCATTATAACTGTAATGACTTTTAATTAATTCATGAAAATTAATAATACCACGATTTATAAATACTTTAGTTTCTTTTTCTAATTTTCTTTTAACTTTATTTTCTTCTAAAAATTTATAAAAATAATAAATAAATATTATTAAACTACTAGCTAAAAACAACTTAAACAAGTTCCAATCATGATAAAGACCGAAAAGTAAAATATTTAAAGTGAATAAAAGAATTAACTCTTCTAAAATTCCAATTTCCTTTTTATTAAATAAATAATAAATTGTTAACAATATTGTTAAAATAAAAAGAATTTTTAGAAAAAAATAAAACATAATATCACCAAGAATATTATGTTTTAGAATATATGTTTTATTCAACAAAATTTTGATTTTTTTTCTTATTAACTTTTTTAAAATCTTCTTTTTTATCTTTTAAGTAACCTTCTATTATTAACATAATATTAGAAAAAGATAATACATAAAGCATAACTTTCATAGGAGCAATTTGGTCTGAAAAATAATTGAAATTAATTTTATATCCATATTTATGCCATAATAACATATTTTTGTCCATTAAAGCACGATAACAGAAAATTGCTATAACTAGCATAACCATGAAAGAAGTAAAATTATAGAAAAAAGAATTTTTTACTGTTTCGTGGTTTAAAAATGTATTTACAATGCATAAAATTATTAAAAGTAAAAATGGTGCAATAACAGAAAGAAATTCAAGGAAATTTTTACCAAATATTTCTTTATCTAATCTTTGAAACATAAAAATGATTATATAAATTGTTGTTATCATAAGAAGTGGTAACATAAAATTTTTCAATATATAAAGCATTTTATTTAATATTTTAGTCATTGATTTCACCAGCCTTCTCATTTAATGATTCAGATAACTCTAAAACGATATCGGCAAATTCATTATAAGAATCAGTAATTATACTATAATCAGATTTTAAATAATTTCTAATTGTTGAAGATGTAATATTAGTTGTATAAAAATAACTACTATTATTTTGAATTTCATCAAGTGCAAAATTGATTTGATTAGTTATTGATTTTACTGAACTTGAAATATAAGGTGCATATTCTTTGAAAGAAACAGGTGGAGTATCAGAAGTTAAATAACTTAGATGCATAGCCCAACAAATGTTTAAAACTTCACTTTGAAAGCTTGAACCCAATTGATAAATATCAACTGGTTTAAAATAATTATCAACTTTTAATTTTGATAAAGTTTTATCCCCATCCATAACAGTTCTACAAGAAATTAATTTAGAATACATTGTTTTTAATTCGTCGTTTTTTGATTTCATGCTATCAAATCTTTTTAAATTTTCATCAATTTTGCTGATTTTAGTTTTATATTCAGTATAATCAACATCATTTTGACTAATATATAAAGGTTTAGATACTTCCTCAGAATGATAATAATTCATAAGTAAATAAAAACTTGCAATTCCAAAAACCAAACCTGTTGCTGTATAAGCAATTACTCTTAAATACTCTCTAATAAATTTTTTCATATTTGCTCCTTACTTTTTATTCTTTATTATTTATAACTACTTTATAATGATAATGTTTTCCTGTCCAATCTTCTGCTTCGCTATGAATATAGATACGAAGCTCATAATTATTGGTAGTATTAGCAGCAATTTCTCTCGTATCAAGAATATTATCTTTAATATTTGATAAATTATCATCTTTAATAACTTTTCCATTAAGCTTTAATTGATATTTTAATTGAGAACGGTTTAAAAGTGTATCAGATGTACAACCATCATCAATAGTATTTAATGGGACATCTTCAATATATAATGTATACTTATCTTTACTTCCTGAATTATTTATTGAAAATTTATAAGGTGGAACTTCATTAACATCTTCATCCTCGATATTTTTAGCATCAGCATCATATACAGCATTTCCATTATCGTTTAAAACAATGTTACCATCTTTTAAACTACTACTAGCATTTTCACCATAACTGCCACTAGCTCCAAGGAAAAAGATATACCAAGAATATGTACCATATACTAAAAATATAAGCAACAATAAACTAGCACATAAAAGTAAAAATTTGTTTTTCATTTTACACCTCTTTTTAATTTTCTTTTTAATTTTGAAGTTTTGTATAATTTAAAAATATCATAAGTTATTATTCCAACACATGGAACAACAATAGCAATAATCCAACCATAGGCATTAGATAAGAAATATTGTACATAACCAATTTTTGGTATTTTCATTATAACTTTACCATAAATTTGGTCTTTGGAAACAGTTAAAGTATCTGAACTATAATTGGCATCTCCTTTAAATATGTAAACTTTTTCACCATTTTCATTAATATCAGTACCTATAATTCTATGAGTAATCATAATACCAGGCCATCTAGGGTCTTTTGAAAAATAAGTACAAACATCACCTATTTTAAATTCATCTGCACGTTTTATTAAAATAGCATCCATTACTTTAATTGTAGGTACCATACTTGGACTTACAATAACATAAGCATTATAAAGTGGTTTCCAACCTTCTTTTTTTGAATTCTGGCTAACATCAATAAAATATAGAAAAAATAAAATAGCAACTAATCCCAAAACAACGATAATTGAATTCATTACAATAGTTGTTATAAAGTTAGCCCACCACTTTATTTTTTCAAACAAGCCCATCTCCTTTTTATCGTCATTCATAAATCACCCATTAAATGAAGCAAATGTATTAATCTTTACCGCAAAAGATTTATTTCCAAAGTCATTATTAACTGGAGTATCAGAAGCAACCCACATTCTCATAGCAAAATCAATTTTTCCTTTTGTTGCCTCAGCTTCTGAAATTTTTCCACTATAAATTACTCTGCTTCCATCTTTACTTCCCGCATATACAGGATACTCTGTAAAAGTTCTAACTTTACCATTTTTAAAAGATTGATTACTACTTTGAGTATCTTTTTCTAAATAAAGTTTTGCATACTTTCCATTAAACGTATTTTTAGTATCTGGAACAGCTATTAATTGATAATTAGCACCAGCTGTATTTTTTCCAATAACAATCGAAAAATTAAAGACATAATTCTCGCCTACAAATTTCATTCCAGTCTCATCTTCCGTTGGAAATTGATTAATTAAATTAATACCATTTTTATATTTACCTGTATTTTCAATATAAGTAATAAAATAAGAATCTTTTGAATCATCGTCATCATCTTTATCACCATTGATACTTGAAATAAGTGAATTAATGGTTTCATTTTGATTTAAAAAAGTAATCGTTGAAAAAGATAAACCAACAGCAAAAAGAACTCCTATCATAGTAAATAAAAATAAAATTATAAATGGGGGAATTTTACGTTCTTTATCTTCGTCTTCTAAAGCCGCTTCTAATTCAGCATCTTCAGTAATTTGATTATTCTCTTTATCTTCCATAATTACCTCCGTATAATAAAATAATATCACAAATATATTAAATTTACAATCTTAAATAACACTTTTTA
>CANQYO010000052.1 GCA_947628095.1 uncultured Bacilli bacterium
AATAGATTTTCTTTTAATGTTAAAGGTGGAAGATGTGAAGCTTGTCGTGGTGATGGTGTTAAAAAAATTGAAATGCATTTTTTACCAGATGTTTATATTCCTTGTGAAGTATGTCATGGTACAAGATATAATAGTGAAACTTTAAAAATACGTTATAAAGATAAAAATATTGCTGAAGTATTGGATATGCGTGTAACGGAAGCACTTAATTTTTTTGATAATATACCAAAGATTAGAAATAAACTTCAAGTTATGGAAGATGTAGGACTTGGGTATGTTAAACTTGGTCAAAGTGCAACTACATTATCAGGTGGAGAAGCTGGTCGTGTAAAACTTTCTAAGGAACTTCAAAAGAAAGCAACTGGAAAAACATTATTTATATTAGATGAACCAACTACTGGTTTACATATGGCTGATATAAAAAGATTACTTGCTATATTACAAAGAATTGTTAATAATAATGATACAGTTTTAGTAATTGAACATAATCTTGATGTTATTAAATCAGCTGATTATATAATTGATTTAGGACCTGATGGTGGTGATAATGGTGGACTTGTTGTTGCAACCGGAACACCTGAGGAGGTTTCTAAAGTTAAAAATAGTTATACAGGTGAATTTTTAAATAAAATATTGAATGTAAAATAAAATGTTAAATTTTGCTTAAAATATTGTAATTAATTGCAAAGTAAGTTATTATTTAATTAGATAAGGAGTGATTAGATGAATATTGATGTTTATCAAGATATTACAAGAAAATTTTTTACAGAGTTTATAAGGTATTCCTATAATGATATTAGGGATTTTTTGAAGACTAAATTTCCTCAATTGAAAAGAGTAAGCGACCCAAGAAAAGTAGAAAAACCAGAAGATATAGTTTATGAAGAAAATGGAACTAACTATGGTTTTGCTTCTTATGAAGACTCTGTAATTATGACATCAGGCAGTACAAGTCCTCAAAAGACATGGGTTCGTTTTAATCCTACAACAATTGAGTATTATACTATTAAATCAGATGGTTCTATGATGGAAGAAATTTACACTGTCCCTATATTAAAATTAGATGATAAATTTGCTGGTGTTGAAGCAAATTATTATGATGAAGAAGCTACTAAATTATTGTTACAAAATCGTACCCCATTAGCAGTTAATTTGAAAGCTGAAAAAGAAGTTTTAAGTCTATCTCCTGATAGTAATGTTAATTATATGACAAGTTATATGAGAGATGACTCAGGGAAGATTTTTATAGCTTTAAAAGAACCAGGAGTAGAAGGAATTACAAAAGTTGATGGTACCTCTCTTTTTAAACCTATAGTAGAACTTAATTTATATGATGAATGCTTGGAAAGATTAGGAAAAAACAAAGAAGGAATTAAATAAAAGAGTAAAAACAATTTTTGTTAATACTCTTTTTTTTATAATTTTAGAAATTAATTATTTTATTTGTAAAAATAATTCAAATATTATATACTATTCTTGGTGATTTTATGGAACGCGTTGCAATTGATTTAGGTTTTATTCAAATTTATTGGTATTCTATTGCAATACTTTTGGGCGTAATTCTTGGTTCTTGTCTTATCTTTTATGAATTAAAAAGATTGAAAATGGACTATAAATATTTCTTTGATATGTTGTTTTATGTAATTATCTTTGGCTTTTTAGGAGCAAGAATTTATTATGTTTTATTTAATTTAGATTATTACTTGCAAGTTCCAAGTGAAATAATTGCTGTTTGGAATGGTGGTTTAGCTATTCATGGAGCAATAATTGCTGGTACTTTGACAATTATTTTATATAATGTAATTCATAAGAAAAAATTTATTGAAACTATTCGTTTTTTAGACGTTGCAACATTAGGTTTAATTCTTGGTCAAATAATTGGTCGTTGGGGAAATTTCTTTAATGGAGAAGCACATGGAGGACCTACTACCGCATTATTTTTAGAAAAACTTCATATTCCTGATTTTATTATAAAAGGAATGACAATAAATGGGGTTGTTTACCATCCTACTTTTCTATATGAGAGTGTTTTAAATTTAATAGGGTTAGTTATTCTTTTGATTGTAAGAAGAATTAAAAATTTAAATGTTGGCACCCTTTTAGCAATTTATCTTATGTGGTATTCAATTGTTAGATTTTTTATAGAAAGTATGCGAACAGATAGTTTAATGCTTGCAAATTTAAAAATGGCTCAAGTAATATCTATTTTCTTATTTATCTTAGGACTAATAATCTTGATAATATCTTTAATTAAAGGTTATAAATATAATAAAGAAGGTGATTAAGATGTCATTTACTACAAGAATTAAAAATGAAATTAGTGGAATGTATAGTAATTCAAGTGCTAATTTAGCTGAATTATCGGCTATTATTAGAAATTCTTTTAATAAAGAAACTATGGAATTAGAACTTGTAACAGAAAATTCAACTGTATGTAAGCACATATACAATCTCTTTAAAGAAATCTACAATATAAATGTAAAAATAGAACATAAAAATACCAAATTTAATAAAAATCGTATTTATAAAATTTTAGTTACTGAAAAGCTTGATATAATTTTAAAAGATTTAGGAATTTTAAATGAAAAAAATGAATATGAACAAAGACCACCTTTATATTTAATTACTTGTGAAGACGAGAAAAGAGCTTATTTAAAAGGAGTTTTCTTAATGACTGGTAGTGTTAATGACCCTAAAACTTCAATGTATCATTTAGAGTTTTTTATTGATTATCAAGAAGAAGCTAAATTTATTTCAGAACTTTTAAATGAATTTTATTTGAATAGTAAAATTATTAATCGTGATAAAGGTTATATGGTTTATATAAAAGAAGCTGAAAAAATAGGAGATTTTTTAAGAATTATTTCAGCTAGTCTTGGAGTTATGTATTTTGAAGATATTAGAATATATAGAGACCATAAAAACATGACTAATCGTCTTAATAATTGTGAGCAAGCTAATATTGAAAAAAGTATTTTGACTTCAAGTAAACAAATAGACGATATTAATTTAATCATTGAAAAAATTGGAAAAGAAGCCCTTGATGATAAATTAAATGAAGTTATTACCTATCGTTTAAAATACCCTGAAACATCTTTACAAGAATTAAGTGAGATTATGACAATTGAAACTAATCACCAAATAACAAAGTCAGGACTTAACCATCGTTTTAGAAAAATAAAGGAAATTGCTAATAGAATTAAAGAACAAGAAAAAAATAAATAAAAAAAATAAATAGCTGTTAAATATAAGAACTTCTAAAATTCTTTTTAACTTTCTATTTATTTTTTCTTTTATTTAAATCAAGACCAATTAATTCTAACTTGATTATAACATCTTTTATTTGACTATCACTAAGACCAATACTTTTTAAATAAGTACGATTTTTAATCCATAAATCTTGAATTTTTAATATTTGATTTTCTTTTAGTTTTTCAACTATCGTTTTGTTTAATTTTAGTTCTGATATATCACAATCTAAATACTTGTTACTCATTTTACTTCCTCAGCATTCATATTATATTTTTGTTTATTTTGTAAAAAGATTATATTACATGCATATGTATAATTTAATTATATCAAAGTTTTCAAGAAAATGTAAGGAAATTTTTCGTATTTAGTGATTTTTAATCCAAATAAAAAAAAGGAATACTTTAAAAATTAGTTTGATTTAGTTAAAATTTTATCAATAATTCCATAATCTAAAGCTTCTTTACTATCTAAAAAATAATCTCTTTCAGTATCTTTAGTGATTTCTTCAATCTTTTTTCCGGTGTTTTTAGCTAGAATAGTATTTAATTTTTCTTTTAATTTTAAAATTCTCTCAGCAACAATTTTAATTTCCGTTGCTTGTCCTTCAACTCCACCTAATGGTTGGTGAATCATAACCTCGGCATTTGGCAAAATATAACGTTTACCTTTTTTGCCACATGAAAGTAAGAAAGCTCCCATTGAAGCTGCCATTCCAAGACAAATAGTTGAAACATCACTTTTGATAAAATTCATTGTATCCATAATGGCCATTCCAGATGTAATTGAACCACCTGGTGAATTAATATATAAACTAATATCTTCATGATTAATAGAATCTAAATATAAAAGTTCACTTACAATGACATTAGCTAAATTATCGTCTATTTCTCCACTTAAAAGAATTATTCTATCTTTTAATAATCTTGAAAAAATATCATAACTTCTTTCACCATTATTTTCTTTATCAACAATTACGGGAATTAAATTCATGTTATCACCTATATTTAAGTTATGTTAATAATAAAGTTTTATACATGGAAATTTATTAATATTAAATCAGTTATTAATATTAAAATTCAAGAAAAACCATTTAAAAATGTTTCAAGCAATTAAAAAGTATGCTATACTATTATTATAGTTGGAGGAATTATGTTAGAGAGTATAAAAGTTTGGGTTGACGAAAAAGAAACAATAGTTAAAAAAGGTATAACTTTATTAGAACTTAGTAAAATGTATGACGAACTATTTTTACATAAAATCATTATTGCTAAAGTAGATAATGAATATCGTGAATTAAATGATGTTATCAATGAACCTTGCCATATTGAATTTTATGATTTGTCAGATGCTTTTGCTAATCGAGTATATTTAAATGGGTTAGTTTTTCTAACTAATTATTGTTTTCATGAGTTATTTAAGAAAAAAGGTTATTTATTAACTAGGCATTCAGCTGATAAAGGTTTATATATTGAAACAACTTGTGATTTAACTAGAGAAATGGTTTATGATTTAGAAAATAAAATGAATGAAGTAGTTAAAGATAATTTAAAAATTCATAAAGTGACAATTTTAAGAGACGATGCTATTTCTTATTTTAAAGAAATAGGAGATACTAAAAAAGCTGGGTTACTAGAATATATGACTAATACCTATGTTAATCTTTATCGTATGGGAAATAGTTATAATTATATGTTTAGTTTAATGCCAAGTGAAACATCATGTTTAAATGAATTTAAATTAACATATTTAAATGAAGATGGTTTTATTTTAAGATTTCCAACTATATATAGTAATGGTGAAATACCAAGATATAAGCATCATGCTAAATTATTTGAAGTCTTTAAAGATTCTAAAGAATTATGTAAATTAATGAACTTAGAAACTTCAGTTGATTTAAATAATATTATTACAAGAGGAAATGTTGGAGATTTAATTAAAGTTACTGAGACATTATATAGTAATAGACTTTTGAACTTAGCTAAAAAAATAGCTAATGATAAAAAAGTTAAAATAATTTTAATTTCCGGTCCATCTTCAAGTGGAAAAACAACTACAACTAAAAAATTATCAATGTATTTAAGAAGTTTTGGTTTAAAACCAGAAGTCTTGTCAATGGACGATTTCTTTGTTGAAAGAGAAGATACTCCTAAGAAAGCTAATGGAGAATATGATTTTGAATGTTTAGGAGCAGTTGATTTAGGTTTATTTAATAAAACTATGGACAAACTATTAAAAGGTGAAAAAGTTAAGCTTCCAAGATTTAACTTTGTAACTGGTAAAAAAGAGTTTGTTAGAGATATGGTTTTAGAGAAGAATGAAGTTTTACTTATTGAAGGAATTCATTGTTTAAATCCTAGTATATTATCAAATATTGATAGTTCTAAAAAAATGAAAATTTATTTATCAGCTTTAACAGAAATTAATATTGATAAAGATAATCGTATATCAACAACTGACAATAGATTAATAAGAAGATTAGTAAGAGATTATTATACAAGAGGGTATGCACCATATGAAACTTTAGGATTATGGGCAAATGTTCGAGAAGGGGAAGAAAAATATATATTCCCTTATCAAGACGAAGCAGATGTAACTTTAAATACAGGTTTAGTTTACGAATTTCCTGTTTTAAAAGTTTATGCTCTTCCGCTTTTATATACAGTTGAACGTGGAAGTGAATACTATGAAGATGCTAAGCGTTTAATACGACTATTAGACATTTTCTTACCAGTTCCAAGTGAAGAAGTACCTAACGATTCTATTTTAAGAGAATTTATAGGTGGAAGTTATTTTAAATTATAATATTAAGTGTTAAAGAAAGGATGGAAATATGAAAGTAGCAATTAATGGATTTGGAAGAATAGGAAGATTAGTTTATCGAATAATGGAAAGTGAATATGAGAACTTAGAGGTTGTTGCAATCAATGATTTAACTGATGCTAAACAACTAGCATATTTACTTAAATATGATACTAATCATGGAAATTATCGAGTTGACGATATAACTTATGACGATTCAAATATTTATGTTGGTTCTAAAAAAATACGTGTTTATGCTGAACAAAACCCTGAATTATTACCATGGAAAGATTTAGGAATAGATTTAGTATTTGAATGCACAGGACATTTTACAAGTTATGATAAAGCCATTAGTCATATTAAAGCTGGGGCTAAGCATGTAATCGTGTCTGCACCTGCTAAGGGTGATGTTAAAACAATAGTTTATAATGTTAATCATAATATATTAACTGGGGAAGAGGATGTTATTTCAGCTGCAAGTTGTACAACTAACTGTTTAGCACCAGTTTTAGATGTAATTGAGAAAAATTATGGAATTTCTTTAGGTTATATGACAACAGTTCATGCTTATACAAATGACCAAGTAACCTTGGATGTTGCTCATAAAAAAGGAATTGAAGCAAGACGTGGTAGAGCATGTGCTATGAATATTGTTCCAACATCAACAGGAGCAGCTAGTGCAATTGGAAATGTAATTCCAAGCTTAAAAGGAAAAATGAAGGGACTTGCTATGCGTGTTCCAACTTCAACTGGTTCAGTAGTTGATTTAGTATTAAAATTAAAGAAAAAAGTAACAGTTGAAGAACTTAACCAAACTTTTGAAGAAAATCAAAATGAAACAATTAAATTAACTTATGACCCAATTGTTTCAAGTGATGTAATTGGTAGTAGTTATGGAGCTGTAGTTGATGGTTTATCAACAGATGTTTTAGAAACCGAAGATGGTGATTTAGTTAAAATAATTGCTTGGTATGATAATGAAATGGGTTATTCATATCAAATGGTAAGAACAGCTAACTATTTTGCTAATAAGGATTAATATGGATGCACTTTTAGATACGATTATTTATTTTTTCAGAGATAGTATATCAGGAATTCGTTATTTTATATATGCATTTGTTGGCATAGTATTGATTTTTGCTATTGTTGGCTATATGTATAAACAAAAATATACGAAATTCGCTTCTGTTAAAATAAATGTTTCCGGAAGTACTCCTCAAAAAGAAGAAAAACCGGTTGTTCCTAAGACTAAAAAACAACTTGCTAAAGAGAAAAAAGCAGGAACTGAAGTGATTAAAAATAAAACTCGTGAAGAAACTCAAGCTAAAAAAAATAAAAAGAAGGGAAAAGGAGCTACAACTCTTAAAAATGACATACCAACTTCAGCAAGTGAAGAAGCTGAATTGATTGATATTGAAAGACAAAATACTCAAAAAATTCCTGATGTTAAATAAGAAATATAAGGTTTATTATATTTCTTATTTTTTTTAATATTTTATTAAAAAATATAGTTAGATAGAAAAAAGTATTAAGATTTTTTTAAAAGTATGCTATAATCTCAAATTTATCACTTTTGAAAGTCAAAAATCTCTTAGACTCTTATCAATAAAGGGTTTAAGAAATTTTAA
>CANQYO010000053.1 GCA_947628095.1 uncultured Bacilli bacterium
TAACACTTCGTTGATACCTACGCGTGTATTGGACTTTCACCAACTAGATATATACCATGCACGGCACACCAAAAAAAGCAAGTTTTATTCATTTACTTGCTTAACTTTAGTTTTATTTAAATCTTCTTTATTAGTAATTAATTCTCCTGTTTCCATATTATAGAAATCAACTTTTAAATTTTCAAGTTCTCTATAAAATAAACATACATATTCTCCAGCTATTGTTGCACTAATATATTTTGAAACCCCAAAATCATAATCATCACCCATATAATCATGGTATCTATTACTAGTAACTAGTTTTTTATTATTAGTATCATATAATGAATAATGGTCAACAGTTACAACTTCTTTATCACTTATTGGTCTTAACATTTTATTTTTTAATATAATAATGCTACCATTTATTTCATAACTTGAATTTACACATTCCATAAACTCATCAGTATCTTTATCATATAAACCTAATATATAACCATAAGGTCCTTTTACTGAGAAGACACTATCAGTTATTTGTTCTAAAATTAATTTTTCTTTAATCTCATTAGTATCTGAATCAACAAAAACGAATTCATTATTAGCTATTCTTTCAATCTTATACATTTTATTTTCCCTTTCATTATTAACTTTTGTATTCTTATTTTCTACATCTACAAAAGTACTATATTCATTAAAATATATTTTTTTACCATCTTTAACATAATAATATACGTTTGCTTCTACATCTTTATAACATTGATATAAAACTCTTTCATTTTTGTCATATAACCCTGTAAGTTCACGTGTTTTAGGACTATACAATTTCATAATACCACTATTTTTAGGGTTCATTATAAAATAATTTTTAAATAACTTACCAGTTATAATATCATAAAAATCTCTTGACATATGACTTAAATTATTTCCTAAAAAGATTATACCATCAGCTGTATTAAAACAAGTTCTTTCATAATCTTCAAGTCCATCATCTACTAAATACTTACCTTTTTCATTATAATAATTAGGACTTTCAATAAATGTAGCATTAATTGGGTCATACAAAGATATATATTCTTTACTTAATACAGTATAAGGTTTCA
Source organism: uncultured Bacilli bacterium (assembly GCA_947628095.1). Classification (GTDB taxonomy): domain Bacteria; phylum Bacillota_I; class Bacilli_A; order RF39; family UBA660; genus RUG591. The sequence goes on from CANQYO010000053.1 coordinate 1,080, forward strand.
TATCAGAAGCTTCAGTTTCTAATACTTCTTCTCTTTTAAGAACTAATACACCTAGTCTTATTTCAAAACTTGTAAAATCTCTTTTAATTAACTTATCATTACGTCTATCATATAAACCAATTATATGACCATCAGCATCTTTTAACAAATAAACTGCTGGAATAACTTCTTTAAAATCAACAACACCAGATAACTTATCTTTTGAATAATTTTTTAATATTTCTAAATTACTCATACCAATCCCTCCATAAATCGCATATATTTTAACATATCTTTAAAAAAAAAGCAAGAATTTTAAATCTACTTTATTTCCTTCTAATCAAAACAAAGTTTTTTACTTTTTCAACTTCCTACTTTTACTTTATAAATTAAATACATTATGATTTTATGATATTTTATTTTCAATCATTCCATTATCTTTATCTATAATTTGGATAGCTTCTTTTATAGTATTTTCAAAATTATCAAAGTCAACTGAAACCCAATTAACTTCCATTTGATGTTTAAAAAAAGTATATTGTCTTTTAATAAAATGTCTTGTGTTTTTCTTAATTAATTCAATTGCTTCTTCTAAAGTTATTTCGCCTTTAAAATATTTATATAATTCTTTATAACCTATTCCAGTTTGAATAGCTTTACTATTAATACCTTTGTCATAAAATTCTTTTGCTTCAGAAACTAATCCTTCTAAAACCATTTCATCTACACGTTTATTAACAATCTCATATAATTTATCTCGATTAGTATCAAGACCAATAATAGTAAAATCATATAATTTTTTATGTATATCACTTTTTATAATGGTATCATTTTTAATTTTATTTAATTCTCTAATTAATCTTTTTCGATTATTTACATGAATATTTGTTTCATGGTCTTTTTTTATTTCAGCAAGTATTTTTTCATTAGCTATATTATCATAGTTATCATTTATTTTTTCATCTTGAAACTGGTAGTCATATAATAAACTTTTAATATATAAACCACTTCCTCCAACAATAATTACATTTTGATTTTCTTTTTTAAATTTTTCTAATAATTCTCGACCATCTTTTTGATATTCATAAATATTGTAATTATCACAAACATCACATATATCAAATAAATAATGTTTAATTCCTTCTTTTTCTTCTTCTTTAATCTTAGCTGTTCCGATATTTAAACCTCGATATACCTGCATACTATCAGCATTCATAACAACCGCATCTAAATATTTAGCTAAACTTATACTTAATTTGGTTTTACCAACTCCAGTTGGACCTACTATAACAACTATTTTCATCTTTTCCCCTTATAAATTTCTAATGCACATTTAGAATCAATATCTATACGATATGTATCAAGTAAAGAACTATCTTTAACTAAAATATTACTTAAAATACTTTTTAAATGCGTATAATAATATTTTTTTATTTCCAACTCCTCTTCTTCCGTTAATTTAAAATCTTCCGTTGGGAATATAACTCCATAACCACTTATAATTAAACGATTAATGTAAGCATCTAATAAAACATTCAAATCTTCATAAAATAAATTGTTTAAAACGCCTGACCTTTCATAAACAGCTAAAAGTCCCCTAACATAAGGTAAAACTTTTTCAATTTTATCTTCTAAAATCGTACCAAAAATATTACATTTTTTTATACCAGTTTTAGAAACCAAACAAAATGAATCTTGAATTCTAGAATCAACCGAAAAGCGAACTAGCCCATCTTCAAATATTTGTTTTTCATCAATTGCTAAACCTTTAGATGGATATTTTTTTAAAGCTACATCAGTATCTTTTTCAAATTCTTTTAAAATTCTTTCTCTAATTTTTCGAACATATTCAATTTGTTCATTTACTTCATATAAAGTCATTAAACCTTTACTAGCTGTTTCAGTCTCATATTTTCCTTCTAATGGAAATCTACGAATGCTTTCTAAACTACTCATTATTTTATCAAATTCACCCATACTACCTCCTACATGGCTCTTTTAAATAATTTTTCTAAATCATATTTTGTATAAGCAATAATTGTTGGACGACCATGAGGACAAGTAAACGGGTTTTTGGTTTTTCTAAGTTCCTCAATTAAATATGTCATATCAGGTAAAGTTATGGCATCTCCAGCTTTTATGCTCATTTTACATGCTAAAGTTATTGAAACTTTTTCATTAAATTTATCTTCATCAAAATCTTCATTAGTAACAATTATATCAATTATTTTTCTTATTGCTTCAAGAGGAGCAAATTTGGGTAACCAAGTTGGATGGCTTCTTATAATAATTGTATTAGTTCCAAACTCTTCATATTTGAAACCTAATCTATCTAATATATCAAAATTTTTCTCTAAAATTAAATATTCATTGCTTGGTAATTCTATTTTGTAGGGTATCAAAACATCTATTGTATTTTTAGAATGCGTACTTAATGCATGAAAATATTTTTCATAATTAATTCTTTCAGCTGCTGCATGTTGGTCAATTATAAACATACCTTTATCATTTTCACATATTATATATGTTCCATGTACTACTCCAACTGGATACATGTCTTTAATTCTTTCATCTTCAACAGAAGTTTCAAGATTTTTTGATTCGTTAATGTCATTATCAAATTCAAATTTAATTTCTTCTACCTTAGGTGAATTTTTTTCTGAATCTTCTTCGTTTTCTTTTTCTTTAAAGTTATATAAATTATCATTTACTTCGTATGTTATACCTTTAAAATCATGATAATAATTATCTTCTACATTATCTTTTATCGCTTTAGGAATTAAAGTTTTTTCACTTAATTTTTTACTAATAGTATCATAAATTAAATTTATTAATTCATTTATTTTAGAAAACTTAACTTCCATTTTGGTAGGATGAACATTTACATCAACTAAAAATGGGTCAACTTCAATATTTAAAACAATGTATGGGTATCTATCTTTAGGAATATAAGTATGAAAGCTTTCAAGTATAGTTTTAACTATCTCATTATTTCTTACTACTCTTTTATTTATAAGCAACGTTATGGAACTACGATTACTTTTAGTAAGTTCTGGGTAAGATATATATCCACTTATTTTATAATCATCGTTAAAGTTCTCAATATACATCATTTTACTAGCTACTACTACTCCATAGATATTAGAAATTGTTTTTAGTAAATCACCATTTCCACTTGTATTTAATAGTTCTTTATCATTATTTATTAAAATAAATTTTATGTTAGGATAGCTAAGAGCCATCTTATTTATATAATCAGAGATATTAGCAAGTTCTGTATATAAGCTTCTTAAGTATTTAAGTCTTACTGGTGTATTATAAAATAAATCTGTTACCGTAATAGTGGTTCCTTTTTTGATATCTCCACTTTTAACACTTTCAACTTCTCCACCTTTAAGACTAACAATTGTTCCGGTTTTTCCATCACTAGTTTTAAGTAAGACATTAGAAACACTAGCAATTGATGGTAATGCTTCTCCACGAAAACCCAAAGAATTGATATTAAACAAGTCATCTAATTTTTTTAATTTACTGGTTGCATGCCTTGAAAATGCTAAAAGACTATCTTCTTTGTCCATTCCTATACCATCATCAGATACTTTTATTTCTTTTACACCACTATCTATTAATTCTACTTTAATAATAGTAGCTTGAGCATCAATAGCATTTTCAACTAATTCTTTAACAACATTCATTGTTTTTTCAACAACTTCACCAGCTGCAATTTTATTGGCTAAATCAGCCTCCATGACTTGTATTTTACTCATATCTCACCACGAACATATTGTATCAAAAAAAAGGTTAAATATAAACCTTTTTTTACTTATTTATTAAATTTTTGCGTGAATTTTAAATTTTTTTCTATTTTCGTTTTTATTTTTTTATTTTTCTTAACTATTCTCTTTCATTACTTTAATTAATTTGCTAATTTTACCGTATATGGGTCGTCCATTGTGCCATTGCCACCAGCTAGTAGAACATCTGATTTAAGATTAATAACTGCACGCACTCCATAGGAATTGCCAATACCATCATGGCGGAACTCACCAAGAGATTCAACAATAAACATAGCACCATCAGCATGCCACGACCAAAAATTAGCAGGCGACATTGTCCAGTAAGGTTGTCCTGTGTATAAATAATATTTTTCATTTTTATTATTCCATAAACCACCGGCTAATGCAACTTCGTCGATTGTTATTAAACCTATTGGTTGTGCAAGTTTTTGGTTACCATTTTTAGCTTCAGTTATACTGAATAAATCAGCATCAGTTGGACAAACTAAGCTTGCTGATTTTTTATTTACATTTCTTTCATATGCACCATAATAGGTAGCTGGTACGGTTGAAAAACCATCTCCATTATTTTCTTGAGTTGATAGACTTCTATCATTACAAAAAGTCGCATTTGTTTCTATATATTCATCTGCTGTTTTACCGTTTTCTTGTGCAACAGCAAGCTTTGTCGTATACCAGTTTTCAAGTTGAGTTTTAGCAATACTGCTGGCTGTATCTAATCTTGTATTTGCATAACTCGTTGAACCATATGTCAAATATTTTACTTGAACACTTGTAGCACTATTGAATTTAACTACTTCTACTAAATAGTTACATGTATAAGTTGCTGATGTTGATTTACAAGTATACTTATAACCTTCTGCAAGTTTTCCATCTGCATTCCATTCCTCAAATGTTCCTTGATAATCTGCATCTTTTAATTTAAATGTTTTTGTACTTTCATCACTTGTATAAGATTTGGCAAACCAAAATTTATTAGTTGTATTAACATCTGAATTTATTTCTTTACTTGTAATTGGAGTTTCTGAAAAATTTTCTCCATACATATATCCAACATAAGTTGGGTCAGAAACCTTTTCGTTATATCTTACCACCTTTTCAATTACATTTGATGCTTCAATTCCTGTCGCATTGGCATGGTCTCCATTATAAATTAATCTTATTGAACCATCTCCATTTATTCTTACTATCTTCCAATAAAAACCTGCAAATTTTACATTGTTGTTTTCTACTTCTCCTCTATAATAATAAGTATCTCCATCATTATCTTCTGTTTTATATAAACCAATTTCTCCTGTTTGCTCACTAGTTTTAGTTAAGTCTGGTGCTCCTTTATCTCCAATTGCTTTCTTAGCTTCAGTTACTGTATTGCTTAATTGTTCACTTACTAATAAACAATCTGTAAAATTATTAAAACCATTATTCTTACAATAATTCTTTGGACCTCTTATATGCATATATTTAAGTATTTCATAAATTTCATTCTCATTTTTGGTTAATTTAATACTTATATCTGTTTTTAAATCTATATCAGTATTTGAATTAATTATAACTTTCATTGTTACTTTTTTATTTTCTTCAAAACTATATGTTTGACTTATTGATTGTACTTCACCTTCACTTGAATTATCTTCACTATCGGAATAAGTAAAACTTATATTATCATTTGTTTTATTTATATCTAATTTCATAGTGTCTGCTGATGCAAGTGATATTCCTGCTACACTTGGGTTTAGGTAATTACTTATTTCTACATTAAAATATGTCTTTCCATTTTCATAATATGAATTTTGATAATCAACCTCAAGCGGTACATTCATTTTATCTAAGTTTCCATCTACTTTGACTTTGAAACTAGCATAGCTATTGTTCCATACTTCTTGAGTATAATCTTTATTAGCATCTGTATCTGATATTATTACACTCTCATCTACCCATAATCTTAATGAATAATCTTTTGTATAAGAATTAGTTCCTGCAGCTATTTTCTCTGCCCATATTCTTGTGTCATTTAAGGTCTTGTATCTATTTGCATTTACTAATACATCTTCTCCACTTGTTAAGTAGACATCTATGTCCTCGTCTTTCAATCTAGTTTTACTTGCTTGTTCTTCTCCATATACTATACTTATTCCATAGTATATATCTTTCTTACTTTGATTTTTTCCTGTTATTGTAAAATTAAAGATATTATCATTTAATTTTAAAGCATCTTCTTTACTCATTGGTACAGCATCAGTTAGATTTATCTGATTAGTTTCTGTATAATTCATATAGATGTCCCCAGTTACTAAGACACTATTCTCATTACCATTTAAAGTAAAATTTACAAATGCATATGTTACTCCAAATACTGTTAATAACATTACTAC
>CANQYO010000054.1 GCA_947628095.1 uncultured Bacilli bacterium
AGAAAGTGGAAAGAACTTTTTAAAAGACTTATTGACCGGGATAAAAATATCGGGCACTTTCAATTTTATTTAGTGTTTAGAGAATTTTCAAGTTGACTTTCGAATAATTATTAAATATAATACAAGTGAGGTGTTATGAGATGAAAAAGTTTGAAAAATTTATATCATTAATATTATTGGGAACATTTGTATTTAATACCTTTGTACCTTTTGTAAATGCTTCAGAAATAAATACTTCTTCAAATACTGAAGTAAAAAATGAAGAATTAGATTTTGTTGCTAAAGGAAATATTGAAATTGAAACACAATTGGTATTACCGATACGTAATGTTGCATCAGATATTAATTTTAATATATATGATAGTTCTAATAACAAAGCTAGTGTAAATTTAAAAGAAATTGCGGAAGTAAAAACAGTAGATAAAAATGTAAGATTAAATCGCAATGATGTTAGACTTACAGCTAATAAAAGAGATAATTTAGGAAGTTTATTAACAGGAATGGATATAAATAATAATATTGTTTATATTGCTGTAAACTTATATGGATTAACTCGTGATACATATAAAATTGAGGTAAGTGGTACTAATTTTGTAACTTATACAACTAATGTAACTTTGGATGATTTTTCAAAACGTGTTAGTATTACAAATGAAACAGGAATGTTTGAAATTGGTGATGTTAATAAAGATAATAAGGTTGATAAAACTGATTTAAATTTAGTTTTGAATGCAACTTATCAAAATGATACAAAATATGATTTAAATTTAGATGGTAAAACTGATATTGCAGATTTAAATTATATTACAGCTATTATCAATGGTAAAAAGAAAAATCCAGGTATTGAAAATACTAGTCCAATTATTGATAGTAATACAGTAACAGCTAGTATGCCAAAAGAAACTTCTATTGAAAGTGGAACTTTAAGTGATATTTTCACTGATAGTGCTAATGTTCTTACTTTAAAAAGAAATGATGATAAAAATGTAAGTGAAGATAATCCAATTGATTTAGTTTTAGATTTAGGAAATAAAGAAACAGAGACAATTCCTATGAGTGAAATTCGAATTGCAACTGATTCAAATGCACCTACTAAATTAACAGCTATAATTGAAGATAAAAATGGTAAAAATCATACTATTAACTGGTCTTATAATGATTCAGAGAATGGAGTAGAATATTTTACAGATAAAAGTGACGAAAAGGGAATAGTAATTGATTTAAAAGGTCAAATTGCTGTTAAAAAAGTTACTATTAAAATAACGGAAACTGGTTCTAATAATTTAGCAGATATTGCTAAAGTTGAATTTTTAAATAATGTTAAAGTTGAAACAAAAGCTCCAGATGGGTTTGATAAACCTAAAAATATTAAAGTTGATGATACTAAAAGTGAACAATTAACAGTAACATTCAATAATGTTCCAAATGTAACAGGATATGAAATTAGTATTACTGGACCAAAGATGGAAAATGGAGTTATATTTCAAACAACCTTTACATCATTTACAATTGAAGATTTAAAAAATTATGCAAATTATAAAATAAAAGTTCGTTCTGCTAATGCTGAATGGCGAAGTGCTTGGAGTGATGAAGTAGAGGCAAGTCCAAAAGCTACTCGTCGTCCACCTGCTGTTGATATGGTTACTCTTGAACCAATTTATTCAGGATTTGAATTGTCTTGGAAAGATATGGATGATACTAAAAGTTATAATATTTATTATCGTGAAGTAGGAGAAAAAAATTATAATTGTATTAAAGACCAAAAAGGTACTAAATATACTTTAAAAGGTTTAAAAGCAGCTGTAAGTTATGAAATTTATATAACGGGTAATAATGATTTAGGTGAAGGTTCAGCTTCTCAAATTGTTAAAGGAAAAACTTTAAAAGCAGCTCCAACAGTTACTCCAAAATATAATTTAATTAATACAGAAGTAGCAGGAAGTGAAAAAAATAATCATATTAAAGATGTTTTATATAGCGATGGAACAATGATTAATGGTAATAAGTTTTCAATGGTTGATGATAAATTTGAAACTTATTGGGAAAAAACTTCTTGGCATGCAGGAACACATTATTCCAAAGATAGTAGAGTTCCAATAATTGTTTTAGATGCATCTTACAAAATGGACGAATTTGTTATTACTGTACCAGATTCATACCCATATAAATATAAAACAACAATTGTTAATGATGGAGACGTTTTACTTCATTATTGGCTTGATGATAAAGAAGAATTTTCAAATGCAACAAGAACAACGGTTTCAGCAACTTTAAGAGAACAAAAAGATGAAAATAATCGTACATATTATTTAATGAAATTAGATGAACCAATTATAGCTAATGCTCTTGAGTTTGGTTTAACTGTTGAAAGTAATGGACCAGCAGTTCAAATTTCCGAAGTTAAGTTATACGAATATGATTCTTTAGTAGATGATGTTGCTAATTTATTTACTGATGATTTAAGATTAGTTTTAAAAGATGGAGTTACTAAAGAAAAGATAAATGAACTTAGAACAAGAGCTGATAGAAAAAGTAATGGAGAATATAACCCATATCGTTCTAGTATTTTAGCAGACTTAGATTATGCTTTAAAAATTTTAAATGATGAAGCTATTCAAGATGTTATTACTTTAAATCCAAATATTTCTAATTCTTATAATAATAAGTCAGGTTTTGCAATGACAATTAATGATTATCAACCACTTGGAATTGTTGCTAAGCCTAAAGATAAATTAACAGTTTATGTTGGAACTAATGGTAAAGTTAATGCTGAAATTGTATTTACACAATATTATGCTGAAGCTAAAGAATGGCAGACAACTTATAGTAAATTAGTTAAAGGACAAAATATTATTGAAGTTCCTCAAATTGGTGATGCTGAAGCTGAACGAGGCGGAAGTGTTTATATTCGTTATACTTCAACTCCAGATGTTAATAACCCAATAAGAGTTCGTGTCAGTGGTGGAGTAAAAATACCAGTTTTAGATACTACAACTTTAAGTAATGAAACTGAAAAGAAACAAGCTATTGAAACTTATATTAATAACTTAGATAAATATGTTACGAATTTAAAAAGTGATAAATCTTATGTACCAAGAGAAAGTGTTTTAGATTCAACTGAAATTGCAACTAGACAAGGTTTATTCTCAGTTTCAGCTGTTGCTGTTAAAGATGCACTTGATACAAATACTAATGGACTAGATGAAAAAATTAATCGTTTGTATAAATCAACTGAAGCATTTTCAGAAATGATTGATATGTTTTATCGTCAAAAAGGTTTTGATAATAGTACAGATGCTAATAAATTACCACTTGCAAGAATAAATATTCGTTATATGAGAATGTTTGATGGAGCATTTATGTATGCTGGTGGCTATCATATTGGAATTGGTTATGGTTCAATTGCTGGTTTAGTTCAAGCTGAAGGAAATTCTGAGGAAAAAACAGGTTACTTTGGTTGGGGAATAAGTCATGAAGTTGGACACCAAATAAATGATAAAAATTTAGTACATGCTGAAGTTACAAATAACGTATATGCGCTTTTAGCTCAAACAAGTAATGATAAAGATAAATCAAGATTAGAAATAAGTAATATTTATCCAAAAATCTATGAGAAAGTTACATCTGGGACATTAGGAAAATCTCAAAATGTGTTTGTTCAATTAGGAATGTATTGGCAATTACATTTAGCATATGATAATAATAATACTTTCCTTGATACAAATTCTATTTATGCAAGAATTAATCAAGAATCACGTAGTTTTGATAATTCTAAAACTAAATATACAAAAGATGAATTATTAATTTTATTTGCTTCTAAAGCTGCTAATAAAGATTTAACTGAATTCTTTGAAGCTTGGGGTTTAAAAGCTGGTGATAATTTAAAAAATTATTTAACAAATGAATTAGGTCTTAAAAAAGAAACAAATAAAATACAATACTTAAATGATGAAGCTAGAAGATATCGTTTAAATAATTCAGAAAATAAATTTTCTAATAGCGTTAAAGTAGATGCAAGTATTTCTAATGTTAATAATGATAAAAAGGAAGTAACTTTAAAATTTAATATTAATTCTGAAACAGATAAACTTTTAGGTTATGAAATTTTAAGAAATGGTGAACCTATTGCTTTTGTTACAGATGCAAATGAATATATTGATTGTATTGGTTCAGAAAACAATAGAGCATATACTTATCAAGTAATTGCTTATGATAAGTTACTTAACAAAACAGAAGCTATTAGTTTAGAAGAAATTAAGATTTCTTATGATGGAAAATTAACTTCTAAAGATACCTTTAGTATTGAATCTAATTTTAAAGCAAATTCTGAAGTAGTTGATTTAGAAGATAGTGATATGGACTATTCTAAATTATCAGTTAATAAATTAATTGATGGAAAGATTGCAACTGGTTTTAAAGGTACAAGTCGTATTAAATCATATGTTCCAGGTAATGTAGCTGATGTAACAGAAGATAAAAATAATGCTTATGTAATAATAAGTTTAAATGATAAGTATGATGTAAGTGGTATTCAATATAGAGCTTTACTTGACGAGAATGGTAACTTAGATAGTAATACTATTAATAAATATAAAATTTATGTAAGTACTGATAAAGAGACTTGGACTTTAGCAAAAAGTGGTTCTTTCGGACTAAGTAATACTAAAAATGAAGCTTTAGTATACTTTATGAAAGAAGGTACTGATAGTAAAAATCAATTATGGACATATAGTGATATTTCATATATTAAAATTGAATCAGATGGTAATAAGACTGGTATTTCAGGAAGTGAAATTGATGTTATTGCTCCTCCTGGAGATAATGTAGATATTAGTTTTACTAGTGATAATACTCCAACAATTGGACGTCTTAGTGAAGATTATGTATATGATAAATCAAAAGGTGAAGAAGGAACTATTAAAGCAGGTTCAGTTATTCTTAAAGGTGAATATCGTGGTAGCCCATCATTTAATATTTTAACTTTAAATGATGCTAATGATATAAATAAGATTTATGATGGTTATCAATTATTATTTGCAGATATAAATTCAGATATGACAGTTTATGATGTAGCAGCTGGTACATGGTTCTATATAATGTCTAAAGAAGAATATGAGAAAATGCTTGCAACATCAACAGCAATTAGAGTTAATTTATATCGTGTAAATGATGCAAATACTAATGAAGGACAACGATTAACAAGTACTTCAAAGAAAATTGAAAATTTACCATCTTATAATGAATTAAAAGCAATGACTATTACTAGTTCAGCAGAATAAAGGAGGAAAAATTGTGAAAAAGAAATTAATATGGCTTATATTATTATCTTTGATTACTCTTTTTCCTTTGACTTCTGTCAAAGCTTTAACCAAAGTAAAATTTGATGAGACAGCAAATGGAAATATTAATACATCTATTAATTTTGAAGAAGGGTTTGTAGGAGGAATAGATTTAGTTTTTCAAGTTAGTAATTCAGTTGGAGTTAAAAGTTTTGAATTTAATAAAGAGTATGTTAAAAATGATTATACAACTGATTATAAATATGATGCTAATAAACATACTTTAACAATTAAAATAACTACTGGTGGAATAGGAGCAGAACATAATATTTTAAATTCCAAAAAAGAGTTAAATTTAGGTAAAATAATATTTGAAACTTCTTCTTCAAAAAATGTTGAATATTCTTTGAGTATTTTATCTCTTAAATATTTAGATAATACTTGGAAAAGTGAAACAGTAAATGATGGACATTTAACAATTGATGGAAATAGTAAATTTACATATAAAGTAGTAGCAAATACAGAAACTGGTGATAATAAAGAAGAAAATAATAGTGGAAATTCTTCAACTAATTCAACTGTTTCAAGTGGAGAAACTACTTCAAGTGGAAATGGAAATAAAAATAATCAAAAAAATGAAGTAGGAAATTCTACTACATCAAGTACATCTAAAGAAGATAAAGATTCAAATACAAATACAAATTCAAATGATGTAGATATATTAGAAGAAAATCAAGAAGATAATAGTAATGATATTATAGAAAATGATGATAATATTGAAGAAAAAGAAGATACTAAGAAAAATAATAATGATAAAGAACAGAACAACTCTTTAAAAATAATAATAACAGTTGTTGCAGGTCTTGTAATTGTTTCTATAATAATGGTTTTTGTATTAAAAGGTAAAAAGCCTAAAATAGATTTTTAAATTAAAAAAGATAAAATTTAAAATATAAATAAAACATAAGTTAAAGATAATTTGACTTATGTTTTTACATTATTTTTTAACTTTTTTAAAAAAATTTTTTTCTTAAAAATTTTCCAAAAATTAAAAATTAACAAAAAAATTAACTGAGGGTTTAAGTTTGAATTAGTTTTTTAGTTCAATTTTAAATATTCAGTTAATTTTATTAAAAAATCTGTAAATTTCCTTGATTTTTAAGGAAATGTCAAGGTGTTGCATTAATAAATAAAGTATGTTATGTTAATAACTATGGAAGCAAATTAGGTTGCTGATGTTTGCCTACCTATTATTATTTTAAAATTATTTTGAATAATAAAAAGGAGGTTTCAAATATGAAGGTCAAAACTTTTGTATTCAGGGTTTTGGTTGTAATACGAGATATAATATTACTAATAATTATATTAATTCTAGTAATAAAAATGGCATCAGTCTTAGACTAATGCCAAACCAAAACATTAGGTAGGCATGTCAGTTAAAAACCGAAATGCTTCCTACAAATTAAATTATAATAGATAAAGATAAATTTGTAAATAGCTATAATAAAATTCGATTAAATATGACACATGAATAAAATATAATAAAATTGTTCATGTGT
>CANQYO010000055.1 GCA_947628095.1 uncultured Bacilli bacterium
TGAACCTAATGCTACTTTAGTTGAAAAAGAAGGATTTGGTTATGTTGTTGCAAGTCTTGGAGAACTTGGAGGAGTTGTTCCTTATACTGCTTATAATGCAAGAATTTCTTATTTAGAAAAAAATCCTGATATTATCGAAAATTTCACTAAAGCTATTCAAAAAGGTCTTGATTTTGTTAATACTAAAAGTAGTAAAGAAATAGCTGAAGTTATTCTTCCTGAATTTCCTGATACTTCACTTGAAGATATGATTACAGTAATTGATAGATATAAAAAAGCTAATACTTGGCCTAAAACTACCGAATTTACAGAAGAATCTTTTAATCACTTACAAGATATTATGATTAATGCCAATCAATTAGATAAACGAGTTAATTACAAAGATTTAGTTTATACAAAATAAATTTATCCACAAAAAATGTGGATATTTTTTTATAAAAAAGAGAACTTACATAAATAAGTTCTAACTATTTATTTTTGATTAGAAATTAATAATCCCTTGTAATATTTCCAAGCTAAAATTTTAAAAACTAACCTATCTAATAATTCTTCTTTTAAATCTCCTGATTCTAAAGCGTTTTTAATTTCTTTAATTGCTCCTTCATAATCAGTTACAATTAATAAATCATTACCAGCTAAAATAGCTTTTAATACAACTTTATCTTTACTATTAACTCCACTCATTGCTAAATCATCTGTTATGATTATACCTGTAAAACCTAAATCATTCCTTAGTAAATTATGAACTTGAGAAGATATAGATGCTGGATTATCTTTATCAATAGCTGTAACTATATTATGACTTACAAGAACTGCCTCTGCCCCTGCTTCTATTCCACTTTTAAATGGAATAATATCATTGTTCATTATTTGATTTAAATCTCTTTTATCAGTACTTTCAGCTACATGAGTATCAACATTATTTCCATAACCAGGAAAATGTTTTAAAGTATAAGAAACCGAATCATTTTTACTTGCTTCTATCACTGTTTTAGCATAAGTTGCTGTTATTGTTGCATTTTCACCTAAAGCTCTTTTATACATATAATCACTTGGATTAGTTGATACATCAACAACTGGTGCTAAATTTAAATTAATACCTAACTCTTTTAAAATTTTACTCTTAGCAATTGTATCACTTTTAATTAAATCCATTCCACCTTCTTTATATAATTCACTAGGTGATTTAAAAGGTTCTTTAACTAAATTAGTATTTTTACTTATTCTAGTTACATCTCCTCCTTCTTCATCAGCTGCTATTAACAAAGGTATTTTAGAATTATTTTGAAAATTATTTATCATACTAATTACTTGATTTTTCGTTTTATTATCAAAATCTTTTTTAAATAATAAATATCCACCAAATTGATACTTTTTTAAATCTTCAATAGCATTTTTACTTGGAACACGAACTAACAATATTTGACCAATTTTTTCATTCAAAGACATTGTCTTAAGTTTTTCATAAGCATTTGAATAAAATTTACTAAATATTCCTGTATCATCCCAGGCACTTGGTATTTCAGCTATTACAGGTTCTACTACTTTATAACCAACAAATTCACAAGAATTTAAATTAATATCTTTACTTTTCCCTTTACATTCAATTTCTACATTACTTCCAACTTCAAGTTTCTCTACTTCCTTTACTGAAAAAGTAGCTATAACATTATTCTTATCTTGAAAAGTTACTTTTTTATCTTCTATTTTTATAACCGTAGATGTCAAATAAGTACTTCCTACTACATCATTTTTATCTTTTTCTTCTTTAGGCTTAGTAAAAACTAATATACCTATTATAAATATAAAAACTACTGACAAGGCAATTGCTATTTTATTATTCATAATACTCTCCATTCATAACAATTATATAATAAAAAAATTATTTTATTCCTCAAAATAATTATAGCACAAATTGAAAGATTAAAATAGAAATAAACTTATAGATAATAAAAAAAGCCAATTAAGGCTTTTTCTACAATGAACATAACATAATCAACCGTTTTAAAATATTATAATCAACTTTTTCTACATTATATTTATATTCATCATTTATAACTAAGGTAGGAGTTTGTAGTACTTTATATTTTCTTATATTATTTTTATCATTTACTTCTAATATATCAATTTTAATTTGCTCATCTTTAGCAATTTTTTTCAATTCTTTCTTTACTTTCATCCCTTTAGGGGACAAACTACCAATTATTTTTATTTCGATATTCTTATCTTCCTCCTTTCATATTTTCATTATAGTAAATCAATATGTCTTTATAATGGGAAAAATATGTTTTTTTTGTGAAATTTTAATTTTACAAATATTTCTTTAAAATTTCTAAATACTTTTCTTGAACTCCAACATATCTATCAACTATTTCAGATACTTCTTGATTTAACTTTTTATTATTTAAAATTTTTCTACCTTCAATTATTCCCATATTAGTTCCTTGAATTAGTAATTCTGCAATTTTAGAATTACTTTTATCATTCATTGTTTTCATATTTATACCAGATGAAGTCATCATTTTATTCATAATTGTTGTTTCATGAGGATTACCTTCATTATACTTTGGATATATTTTTTCAATCTCCTCATTTATAGATTTATAAGTATTATACTGGTCCTCAAGTAATTTTCTAAATTTTTTATCATTAACCTTATCTAAAATAAAATTAATTGCATCAAGTCCCATACAAGAACCTTTATGAATTTCATCTAAAGCATTAATATCTTCTTTTTCTTCCATGTTATCACCATTAATATAATGCCTTATTTTTTATTTATTATACAAATTTTATTTACAAAATTATTATATAATTTTTATTTACAAACTGCTCCTTTTTTAATAAACATTTTCTTTAAAATTTCTAAGGAATCCATTGATTCTTTTAAAGAATAACCAGCTGCAAGTCCAAAGTCTTTCATTATAACTTCATTATTTTTATCTTTGGAACTTATATGAATTTTCCAAATGCCATTATCAATTACTTCAAATTTATTAGTATCATAATTATATTCATTATATACTCCAGGTTGTAATAAAATATTATATTCCGTATCTTTTATTTTACAAATAAACCCTTCTTGATAAGAATTAGTAAAATCACGTTTTAAAAAGCCTTTAATACCAACTATTAATAAAGAAAATAGAATAATACCATAAATCGTATAAAATAATATTTTAGTAAATTTCATTTGTTTATTAGCAATTTCTAAAGATTTACCTAATTTTCTTTCTAAAATATTTACTTGATTATTAGTTAATTCATCTAAAGAAATATCAAATATTTCACTTATCTTTTTTGAATTCTCTAAGTCTGGAGAAGTTATATTGCTTTCCCAATTCGATAATGTTTGTCTTGTTACTCCTAATTTTAAAGCTAACTGTTCCTGAGAGTATTTTTTCATTTTTCTTAATTTGATTAGTTTATCACCAAATTTCATTTTTTCACCTCGAGATTATTGTAACAAATTATTATTTTTATACTATAAAAAAAAATTAACATTTTGTAAAAAAATATTAACTTTTTTCTTTATTTTTCATTAAAGTATCATATATATAATCAACAATTTCTTTTTTTTCTTTAGTATCTGTTTGAAATTTTCTGGCAAAAAACATATCCGAATTAAAGAGAAAATCTTTATCTTCTATTGTAAAAACATATGGTTCTCCTCTATTCCAATCAATACATCTTTTAATATTTTTGTGTTCGTCATTTTCTTTTTTATTGACTTTATCATAAAATTTGGAATTATAAACAATTGTTTGTAAAAATAACTCATCAACACAAATTCCTCTTGTAAAATATTTATTAATAAAATCTTCTTTAGTTAATATAAATTTTGCTAAATCATCTGTGATACTAAACCATTGAGCTCCTTTTTTAACAAGAAAATCTGTATTTTTTAAACGATTAACGTGTAATATTTTTTGAATATCTAAAAGTATTTTATGAATAATTTTTCTTGGAATACTATTTCTTATTTTCTTTACAAAAAAGTGATAATATTTTATCCTATATAAAATATCTTGTTCTTTAAATGCTAAATATTCAACTCCTTTATTTTTTTCAAAATAGGAATAAATTTCCGTATTACTTTTAAGAGGCAAGTCAACTCCTGATAATAAATGATAATATGAATATTTTCTTTTAACAGCTTCTTTTAAGAGGTTTAATTCACACGTTATTTGGGAAAAATCTCCCCATTCAACACTTATTCGAGGTATAAAATATAAATTACTTTCTTTAACTAATTTCTGAAAATAATCAAAATCAAAATCTTTAACTTTTAAATCAATATGTAAATATATATCATGTCGCTTATCATCTAATAATTTAATTAATCTTTCTAAAATATAAAACTCATTATGAGCTATAATTAAATATGCATGTTTTTCCATATTAACCATTCCTTTTCA
The DNA here is from genome assembly GCA_947628095.1 of uncultured Bacilli bacterium. Lineage (GTDB taxonomy): Bacteria > Bacillota_I > Bacilli_A > RF39 > UBA660 > RUG591. Next base: position 4,419 of record CANQYO010000055.1, read on the forward strand.
CTTTATTCAAGAATATTAAACTTGAACACGATTTACCTATAAAATAAATTTTATTTATACCTTCAAAGTATTCTTTAAATCTAATTTTATAATAACATAAATATCTTATTTTTTCTACTAATACTAATTTTTAATTATTAATTCTTGGTATATTTATCTAAACAGATGTTTTATTTTTTCATAAACTACTTTATATGGAGGTAATCATGCAAGAAAACATCTTAAAAATTCAAAATTTAACAAAAATTTATCATGATAAGTCTTCAGAAACTCTAGCTATTTCTAATTTAAATATTGATGTTCGTGATAAAGAAATATTAGCAATTGTTGGTCCTTCTGGTTGTGGAAAATCAACATTATTGGGTATTCTTACGGGAATAATTCCTAAAAGTAGTGGAAAAATTATCTTTAACGGAAGAAAAAAAATTGGTTATATGCTCCAAACAGATTGTTTGATGCCTTGGCGAACGATTTTAGAAAATGCTTTAATAGGACTGGAAATAAATAAGAAAAAAACTAAAGAAAACATAAAAAAAGTAAATGATTTATTAGATAAATATGGACTTCATGATTTTAAAAATAAATACCCCAATAGTTTATCAGGTGGAATGCGTCAAAGAGTTGCTTTAATAAGAACGCTTGCTACTAATCCCGATATATTACTTTTAGATGAACCTTATAGTGCTCTTGATTATCAAACAAGATTAGCTTTATCAGATGATTTATATAAAATAATTAAAGACGAAGGTAAAACAGCTATAATGATAACTCATGATATTGCTGAAGCTGTTTCTATGGCTTCTCGGGTAATTGTCTTAACTAAACGACCTTGTCAAATTAAAAATGTATATGAAATCAAATTTGAAAATTCAGCTTTACCTACTGAAAATCGTAAAGCCAAAGAATTCAATCATTACTATGACATGATTTGGAGGGATTTAGATGTCCACTTATAGTAAAGAACATAAAGATTTTTTGAAAAAACTAAAAAGAAAAAAATATTTAGTCACTTTAACTCAATTTAGTATAATTCTTTTATTATTTTTAATTTGGGAATTATTAAGTAGATTTAATATCATTAACACATTTTTATTTTCGTCTCCCAGTTCAATTATAAAAACTATTTTAAATTTAATGATAACTAATAATTTTTTAAATCATATATTTATAACTTTAAAAGAAATTTTAATTAGTTGTATCTTATCATTTGGCATAGGGTTTCTAATAGCTTCTCTATTTTGGTCTAATGACTTTTTAGCTAAAGTCTTTGACCCTTATCTAACTATCTTAAATTCTCTTCCTAAAGTTGCTCTTGGACCTTTAATTATAATTTGGGTTGGAGCTAGTATTAATTCTATAATTGTCATGAGTTTAACTATTTCACTTTTTATTACGATTATTAATCTTTATACTTTCTTTTCTAATACCAATTCAAACTATATAATTCTTTTAAAAAGTATGCATGCAACTAAATTTCAAATTTATAAAAAAATCATTTTAAAGGCTAATTTAAAAAATATCATTAATACAATAAAAGTAAATGTTAGTATGAATTTAATTGGCGTTATTATGGGTGAACTTTTAGTATCAAAGATGGGTCTTGGTTATTTAATTATGTATGGTTCTCAAGTTTTTAATATTAATTTAGTTATTACTTCGGTTTTTGTTTTAGCAATTATTTCAAGTATTCTTTATTACATAATTAACTATTTTGAAAAGAAAATATAAATTTTTCAATTGACAATAAATAAAATGTATCTAATTTTTCTAGTTTAGATACATTTTATTTTAAGTTAGTTATTATAGTTATTAAATTCTAACTAAACATTTTTTACTATATGCCATGTTAACATTTTAAAACAATTGCATATCTATTTTAGCAAATTTTTATTTTACTACTTTTTCTAATTTATATAATTCTTTTAACGAAATATTATTTGAAATAGCTATTGTCCTCATGTTTTCATATTCTGGATAAACATATTCTTTACCTTTAGGAGTTGTTACTTTTTTACATAATACTTTGCCATACATAACTATTAGAAAGTGTATAAATAAGATATAAGGCTAAAATTGCTGTAATAACTATATATGCAATGTATATAATCCCTTTAATTGTTTCATTTTTTGTGAATTTATTTATTATAATTTTTAAATGAAGACCTAAATGTATTAACATCACGAGAATAGCAAGTCTTCCAAATACATGGTGTAAAAGCATAAGATAGAGATTGCCATTGGTATTAAAATCAAATATTTGATTACTTATTAAAATTCCAAAAAGAATAGCTCCTAAATAACTAATAAAAGTTAAAATATCAACAAT
>CANQYO010000056.1 GCA_947628095.1 uncultured Bacilli bacterium
TAAGAAAGTGGAAAGAACTTTTTAAAAGACTTATTGACCGGGATAAAAATATCGGGCACTTTCAATTTTATTTAGTGAAAATCTAAAAAAATCTTGATTTTATAAGAATTTCATGATATTATCATACTGCTATATTTATAAATATAGATTAAGTGGGAGGGGAAGTCTTAACTTAAAAAAGCGGACAAGTTAACCATTTGAACCACTCGCGAAAAATTAAAAAATGAAAGGATGTGTTTTTCGTGGCAAAAGAGATAACAAAAAAAATTAAACTTGAAATTCAAGCAGGAAAAGCAACACCAGCTCCACCAGTTGGAACGGTTTTAGGACCTGCTGGAATTAATTTACAAGAATTTTGTACTAAGTATAACGATGCAACTAAAGATAAGATGGGTGATATAGCACCAGTTGAAATTACTATTTATGAAGATAGAACATTTGACTTTGTTATAAAAACTCCACCTACTGCATCTTTAATTAAAAAATATGCTAAGGTACAAAAAGGTTCAGTTAAAGGAAGAAATGAAATTGTTGGTTCTTTAACTAAAGACCAAGTAAAGGAAATTGCTACAATTAAATTACCAGATTTAAATGCTAATGACTTAGATGCAGCAGTTAAGATTGTTTCAGGTACAGCACTTAATATGGGAATTGAAATTAAAGAATAAATTATTTTAATAATAAATAATCATATAGGTAGAACCTATGTGGAAGGATGAAGTCCGCTAAAACCACAAGGAGGTAATAATGAAAAAAAGAGGAAAAAGATATAATGAAGCTTTAGCTAAAGTAGAAAAAAGCAAGTTATATACAAATGAAGAAGCAGTTAAATTAGTTAAAGAAACTTCAAATGCTAAATTTGATACAACAATTGAAGTTGCTATATGTTTAAATCTTGATACCAAAAAAGCAGACCAACAATTAAGAGGAGCAATAGTTCTTCCAAATGGAACAGGTAAAACTAAAAAAGTTTTAGTTATTGCGAAGGGTGACCAAGCTAAAGCAGCTCGTGAAGCAGGTGCTGACTTTGTTGGAGATGTTGATATGATAGAAAAAATCGAAAAAGAAAATTGGTTCGATTTTGATACATTAATTGCAACACCAGACACAATGCCACTTCTTGGAAAACTTGGACGTGTTTTGGGACCAAAAGGTTTAATGCCAAACCCTAAAACTGGAACAGTTACAATGGATGTTAAAAAGGCAGTAAGTGATGTTAAATCAGGACGTGTTGAATATAGAACTGATAGTTTTGGTAATATTCATAGTATTATTGGTAAATCAAGTTTTGAAAGTGATAAATTACTTGAAAATTTAAATGCTTTTGTAAGTACAATTTTAAAATTAAAACCAGCAACTGTAAAAGGTGATTATGTTAAAAATATTAGTATATCATCAACAATGGGACCTGGAATTAAAATAAATATAAATTCATTTGACAAATAAAAAAATAATGTTATAATAGAATAAGTTTATTGATGTAAGTGCCAAAGACAGTAGGTCGTTTGTAAATCCTACCGAGGACTAGAAAAACTTTGTTAGTAAAGTCCTTGTATGTTTATAAGGACTTTTAAATTGCACTTCATTTATAAATAAATGTAAGGAGGAAAAAATGGCAAATCCTAAGATATTAGAACAAAAACAACAAGTAATTGACGAGATTAAAGAAAATGTAGAAAATTCTAATAGTGTTGTTTTATTCGATTATCGTGGTCTTACTGATTCTGAAATTAAAGAGTTAAGAGGTAAACTTCGTGAAAACGATAGTAAGTACAAAGTTTATAAAAACACTTTAATTGAAAGAGCTTTACGTGATTTAAATATTAATTTAGACGAATATTTAAATGGTCCAACAGCTGTTGCTTTTAGTAAAGACCAAATTGCTCCAATTAAGGTAATATCTGAATTTGCAAAAAATCATGAAGTTGTTACTTTAAAAGTTGGTGTAGTTGATAATGAAATTACAACAAGTGAAACATTACAAAAACTTGCAAGTCTTCCTTCAAGAGATGGATTACTTACAATGTTAGCAGCAGGTATGATGGGAATACCAAAAGATTTAGCAATTTGCTTAGACTTATATGCTAAAAAATTAGAAGAAAATAATTAATAGGGAGGAAAATTATGGCAAAATTAACAAGAGATGAATTTATTAGTGCTTTAAAAGAAATGAGTTTACTAGAAATTAAAGATTTAGTAGATGCAATGAAAGAAGAATTTGGAGTAGACCCAAGTAGTGTTGCAGTAGCAGCACCAGTAGCTGGAGCAGTAGAAGCTCAAGCTGAAGGTCCATCACAAGTTACAGTTACATTAGTAAATGCTGGAGCAGCTAAAGTTAATGTAATTAAGATTATTAAAGAAATAACTGGTTTAGGTTTAAAAGAATCTAAAGACATTGCTGATAACGGTGGAGCAGTTAAAGAGAATATTTCAGTTGACGAAGCTAATGAAATTAAAGCTAAATTAGAAGAAGCTGGCGCTGAAGTAGAAGTTAAATAATTAATAAATTCATAAGGAGATATAATAAATATCTTCTTTTTTTATGAAAATATAAATAACATATAAAAGAGCTATTAAAAAAATATTGGTATTTACTAATATCTTTTTTTTTGTTATAATTAACTAGTATAAGGAGAATGAATATGACGTTAGATAGTATATGGGGTATTGTTAAGAGTATTATTGATATTGCTATTGTATGGGTAATATTTTATTATATATTAAAGAATTTTAAGAATAATGTTAAAATGTCTTTATTAATTAAAGGGGTTTTAGTAATTGTTATTATTAAATTATTAAGTGATTTTATTGGCTTTAAAACTGTAGGTTGGATTCTTGAATATGTAATTGAATGGGGACCTTTGGCTTTAATAATTATTTTTCAACCAGAAATTCGTGGAGCTTTGGAGCAACTTGGTAGAAGTCAACTTTTAGGTCGTCATAAAATATTAACAGTTGATGAACGTGAAAAATTAGTTTATGAAATTATACAAGCTGTTGATTATTGTCGAAAAGCTAGAATTGGAGCTTTAATAGTTATCGAAAGAGATGTAAGTTTAAGTGATTATATTGATAAAGCTAAAGGTTTATATGCTGACCTTACTAATGAATTATTAATATCAATTTTCTTTCCTAATAATCCTTTACATGATGGGGCTGTAATTATTCAAGGAAATAGAATAAGTTGTGCTGGGGCAGTATTCCCAACAAGTAATAATATTAAATTAAATAAACGTCTTGGAACTCGTCATCGTGCAGCTTTAGGTATTGCCGAGGAAACTGATGCTATTAGTATAGTTGTCTCAGAGGAAACTGGTCGTATTTCTATTGCTGTTAAAGGTGAATTATTCTATAATTTATCACTTGATGATGCTAGAATGATGTTGATAGATGAGTTACGTCCTAAAGCTCAAGAAGCAGAAGCTGATATAGATAATGAGGAAGAGATTTATGAAGAAAATAATTAAAAAAATATGTCTTTTCTTAGGAAAGATATTTAAGTTAATTGATAAAATAATTATTACCCCAATTATGAAAATTTTTATAAAGATTTCAGATTTATTTGGTAGTAATAATAAAACGTTAGAAAGATTATTTGCTAATAAACAATTTTTGATTGTAGTATCGTTAGTTTTAGCTTTTTTAGTATATTTAGGGGTTGATGCCAGTGCTAATTCCTTAGTTGATAAATCAGCTGAAATATTATATAGTCAACCTGTAAATGCCATTTATAATGAAGAAGCTTATGTTGTTGAAGGTTTACCTGAAACAGTTGATGTTATTTTGATTGGAAGAAAGAGTGACATATATTTAGCTAAACAAACACCTGGTTCTGAAATATCAGTTGATTTGCGTGAACTTGGAGTAGGTACACATCGTGTTAATTTAAAATATCGTCAAAATGTTTCTTCAGTTGAATATAAATTAGACCCATCTTCTGTAACAGTTATTATTTATGATAAAGTAAGTGAAACAAGAGAAGTAACAGCTGAAGTATTACATCGTAATAATTTAGATAGTAAGTTAGATATTAGTAATATTGTTTTAGATAAAACAGAGGTAACAATTAAAGGTTCAGCCAAAAAATTATCTGAAGTTGCTTATGTTAAGGCTTTAGTTGATGTTGATAACTTAGTATCTCCAACGGTTGGGGAAATGAAGTTACCAAACAATAAATTAGTTGCTTATAATAATAAAGGAGAAATTGTTGATGTTGAAATATTACCTGAGACAATCGATGCAACTTTAACAATTACATCAACTAGTAAAGTTGTTCCTGTAAGAGTTACACCAAAAGGTGATATAGCTCTTGGATATGCTATTGAATCAACTACAACCAATATTTCAAGTGTAACAATATATGGTGACGAGGAAGCTTTAAAAGAAATTGAGTATGTTCCAGTTGAAATTGATATAACTAATTTATCAAGCGATAAAGAATTTACAGTTAATTTAGAAAAACCAAGTGGTGTTCGTGATATGAGTGATAAAACAGTTAATGTTAAAGTAAAAGTTGGTGAATCAACTCAAAAAGAATTTAAGAACATAACAATTGGAATGATAAATAAAAAAGATAATTTAGATGTTAAAGGTTTAGGAGCAAGTAATAGTACTATAACAGTATTAGTTGAAGGAAGCAAAGAATTATTAGAAGATTTAGATTCTTCAACAATTATAGCTACTATTGATTTAGCTCAATATACAACACCTGGTGAATATGAAGTTGATGTTAAAGTAACAGGAGAAGATTTGAGATTAACATATTCATCTAAAACTAAAAAAATTAAAATAAGAATTACTGAAAAATAAAAAAAGAGCTTTATGATATTCCTTAAGAGTTTCATAAAGCTTTTTTAATTTGTAATAGGGAAGATAACTTAATTTTAATCTATCGTCTTTTTCTATATATAGTTACTTAAAAAAATAAAATTAAAAAGAAGTGATAAATTATATTAATCACCTCTTAAAGTATAAGTATCTTTTAATCAATTGGATAAGGATGTTTAATTTCGGTTCTTCCTAAAATATAATCAACGCTTGTCATATAGAAATTTGCAAGTATTGGTAAATAGTTAATTGGCAATTCTTCAATTTCATTTTCATATTTTAAATAGGTTTTTTCATCAATATTTAGAACTTTAGCAATATCTTTTGGTAATAAATTATTATCAATTCTTAATTTTTTTAAATACATACATTTCTCCTTAATACAAAAATTAACTACTTTCATATTAAAACACTTTTCCTTAAAAATTAATAATAAAAAGGTGAACCTCATCACCTTTTATAAATTATGAAATAAATATCAGATATGACTTAACATCTAAAGACTTTATTTTTCACGTTTAGGATAAGGTTTTTTATTATTGGTTCTTCCTAAAATGTAATCTGTACTAGTATTATAAAAATCAGCAAGTTTCAATAATAAATCGATTGAAATTGTTCGATTGCCAATTTCATATTCACTATAATACTGTTGACTAACATTTAGTAATTTGGCTAGGTCTTTTTGATATAAGTCATTGTCTTCTCTTAAATCTTTTAATTTTTTCAAATACATAACTAACCTCTATTATAATTTTACTATACATCTGAAGTTGTGTAAATAGAAAAATATTATTTTGTTAAAAAAATTTATTTTATAAAATAAAATATCTAGTTTAAAGTAATTAATCTAGATATTTCTTCTTTATTATTAGGAATTTCTTCATATTCCGTAAATTCATAAAATTTAGCACCTAAACTTGTAGGAGGAACAGATTTCAATTTATTATAAGTAGCTAACTTATTATTAAAATAATCAATAGTTGCTTCTAAATTTACTTCTATATTGTATAACTGTTTTTTTAAATCTATAAATTCTTCAGATTTTTCTAAATCGTCATAGTTATCAACATATTCATTCAATTCATAAGTGGTTTCTTGAAGTAAATCAAGTAATTCATTTTGATGGCATTCTTTAGTATCGTATTCAATGAACGATTTAAAAGCATCTTCTTTAATACTAAGATTATCTTTAATATATTTTATCATTAACTTATATATTTTATATTTTTGCTTTAAATAATTATTTATTTCATCACGCGATATTTCAAGTGGAGTTAATAAATTTTTGATTTTTTGCTTTCCAATCATTAAGATAATTACAATGAAAACAATAATTAAAAATAGTATTGATATACCTAATATTATATTATTATTCATATTATCACCAAGTCTATTATACTAAAATTAGATTTAAATTACAACTTATAAAGTAATGTTAATTTAAATTTAAAATGAAACGTGAAATGAAAAAGTAAATTCCAGTTTCAATATATTAGGCAAGAATTTAGTCTTACACATAATTCCAGTTGAA
>CANQYO010000057.1 GCA_947628095.1 uncultured Bacilli bacterium
CTGTAGCTCAGTCGGTAGAGCAAGGGACTGAAAATCCCTGTGTCGGTGGTTCGATTCCACTCGGAGCCACCATTTTTGTATATTTGCGCTCGTAGCTCAATTGGATAGAGCGTTTGGCTACGGACCAAAAGGTTATGGGTTCGATTCCTATCGGGCGCGCCATTTTATATATTATTGGGAAGTGGCTCAACTTGGTAGAGCACTTGGTTTGGGACCAAGGGGTTGCGGGTTCAAATCCCGTCTTCCCAACCATTTAAAAATAAAACCTGTAAAGGTTTTTTTATTTTTCAGGAGTATTTATGAATTATGAATTAAATTCTTTAGAATTATGTCCTCTTGATGGACGTTATAGTGATATCAAAGATTTATTATCACCAATTTTTTCGGAATATGCTTATGTTAAATATCGTCTTTTTGTTGAAATAAAATGGCTTATTTATTTAATCAATGAAAATATTGTTACTACTGATTTTAAAAATATTCAAACTATAATGCATATATATGATACATTTGATATGAATTCCTTTAAAGAATTTAAAGAAGAAGAAAAAGTTACCAATCATGATGTTAAAGCTATTGAATATTTTATTGATAGAAAATTAAAGGAAAATGGTTTAGAAGATTTAATTTCTTTTGTCCATTTTGGATTAACTTCCGAAGATATTAATAATTCTGCTTATGCTTTAATGTTAAAAGAATTTTTAAACAATATTTATTTAAATAAAATAACGGAATTTTTAGAATATCTTAATAAATTAAGTAAAGAAAATAAAAATGTTGCATTTTTAGCTCATACTCATGGTCAACCAGCTACTCCAACAACGGTTGGAAAAGAATTTAAAGTCTATGTCTATCGCTTAAAAAATGAAGTTACTAATTTGAAAAATACTAAAATTAAAGCAAAATTCAATGGAGCAACGGGAAATTATAGTGCTTTAGCTATAGCTTTTCCAAAACTTGATGTTGTTAAACTCTGTCAAAAATTCATAAAAGAAGAATTAAAATTAGAATTCAATCCCTTAACAACTCAAATTGAAAATCATGATTATATTGTTACTATTTTAGATATTATAAGACATATCAATAATATAATAATCGATTTAAATATAGATATGTGGCTATATATAAGTAAGGGGTATTTTAAATTACAAGTTATAAAAGATGAAGTAGGCAGTAGTACAATGCCTCATAAAGTAAACCCTATAAATTTTGAAAATAGTGAAGCCAATCTAGAATTTGCTAATGGTACATTAATGACTTTATCAAATAAATTACCACGTTCAAGAATGCAAAGAGATTTATCAGATTCATCAAGCTTAAGAAACTTAGGAATTGCTTTTGGTTATTCATTACAGGGAATAAAAGAAACCTTAAAAGGTTTAAAAAAAATATCCACAGATAAAGAAAAAATTTATGAAGAATTAAAAACAGAATGGGAAGTATTAGCTGAGGCAATTCAGACAATTTTAAGAAAAAATAATATACCTAATGCTTATAATGAATTAAAAAGTTTAACAAGAGGTAAAAAAATAACCAAAGAAATAATTATCAAGTTTATTGAAAATCTAGATATAAATGCTGAAGATAAAAAAGTATTATTAAATTTAACTCCTGAAACTTATATTGGACTTGCCAATAAATTATAATGAAAAAAACTGAATGAATTCAGTTTTTTTTTGTAACTAAGCTTTAACTGTAATAGGAACTTCAACGCTACTTTCAATATCTTCTTCTTTAGCTCTTGCACAAAGTTTATCAACAGACATATTAAATTCATGAGCAAGACTATAAACAAAAGCCGTTAGTACTAAAGTTTTTCCAGATTCATAAGCACTGATAGTAGATTGTGAAGTATTAAGAATCTTAGCCAAATCATTTTGAGTTAAATTACGTTTTTTTCTTAAAATTTTTATATTTTGACCAATTTTAGATTTATCTAATTTTTTAGTATAATCAAAGTCATTATATTTATTAACGTTATTTAACCCAAGAACAAAGTCCATTGTTACTTTGAAATATTCACAATAATTTAAAAAATGCCACAAAGGAATAATTTCTTCTTGAGTTTCCCATCTTGCGTAAGTCGATTTACTTACATTTAAAATTTTTGCCATGTCTCGTTGAGTTAAGTCTTTTTTATTTCTCAACAATATTAATTTTGAAAAATCCATACATTAATCACCAAGACAATTTTCTCATTATATTTCATAAATCTTCATTTTTGCCCCTGGAATACGTTTTTTAGAAGTAAAATTACAACAATTTGGAAAAAATTGGAAAAATATAACTGAAAATAGCACAAAATAGGCGATTTGAAATTTAAAAAAAGGGGGTAAATCGTTTAAAATAAAGGAATACTTATGAAAATAATTTAAAAATTTGCAAAATTTACCATTACTGAAGATAACTTTTTTTCCTTGACAAAAAAACGAAACTATATTATTCTAAAATTGTAAATATAGGAAAATAAATGATAGGGTAATGATATATAAAATCAATGTTCCCTTATATTTGACAAAAAAATTTTAATTAGACTTTTAAGTAGATTAAGGTTTATTTGGAAGCAATTAAAAAATTAGTCTTGGTTAACCTGAAGATAAAATGTAGATATTAAATAACTTAGTTGTTTATGTAAACTATATTAAGCAGTACCAAAATTTTTTTGGTACTTTTTTTTATTTTAATGGAGGATGAAGTATTTATGAAGTTACAAGAACAGTATAAAAACCTAAAAAAAGAATATAAAAAATTTGTTATTTTGCAGAAAAAAGGAATTTTTTATATGGCTTATCAAGATGATGCCTTAATTTTAAATTATTTATTTAATTATCAAGTTAAAGATGATGCGGCTGGGTTTCCTGAAATAACATTAGGAAAAGTTTTAGAAGAATTAAAATATAGACAAATTAATATTTATATCTTAAACGATAGTGATGAAATTTATGAATATGATGATAATACATATGATGACGTTTTATATTATGCTAAGAAAAATTATTTTGAGAATTTAAACAGTAGATTATTATTAGAGGAAATAGAATTTTTGTTAAAAAATAAACCTGAAAATTTAAGAAAGTTGAAGGATTTTGTCAGTGAACTCTAATTTTATATTGTTAAATAAAACTTATCAAACTAATGAATACATATATAAAATGTTAGTTAATTTTCCTAATAAAGATACTGTTTTAAAAAATTATTTAGAGAGAGAACTTTATGAAATGGTTGAAAATTTATTTTCTTTTAATATAAATGATACTAATCGTGTTAAAGAAAAGTATTTAAAAGATTATTTGATTAATTTAAGTATGATTAATTATTTAATGCATCAAGCATTTATTAAAAAATATATTTCTTATAAACAATCTACAAGTGTTGGAAAAATAATAATAGATTTAAAGAAAATGACAGTTACAATTTTAAAAGGGTATAAAAATAATGATTAAATATGATGATATTGTAGATTATTATAAGATAAATACAGTTTATAAAAAAATTTGTCAAAGTACGGAACATAAAAGGAAGCTAATTTATTTTGAATTGTATAAGTTTTCTAATTTTATTTATATATATAGGGTTTTGAATGAAAGATTATATGTTCATGGTAATTATAATGTTTTTATGATTAAATATCCTAAGCATCGAATTATTATGAGTGAAAATTTGATTGATAAAATAATTAATCATTTAGTAAGCACATATGTATTATTTCCAATAATTGAACCTAAATTGATTGAAGCAAATGTTGCAACAAGAGTTGGTAAAGGGTTAGATAAAGGAATTGAACTTACTAAAAAATATTTAAATAAAATGCGTGATAATTTAGAAAATGTATATGTCTTAAAATGTGATATTAATAAATATTTTTATAATATAGACCATGAAGTTTTATTTGAAAAACTAGATAAATTATCAATAGATAAAGAACTTTTAGATTTAATCAAAGGAATAGTTAATTCAACCAATAATGATTATGTAAATCAGAAAATTTCTAAAATTGTTGCTCATGAAATTGATAATATACGAAAATCAAATCGAAATGCTAAAGATAAAGAAATGCTTATTTCAAAACTTAAAAATATTCCTAAATATGCACCAGGCAAAGGACTTCCAATTGGTAATATGACTAGTCAAATTTTAGCTATTTTTTATTTAAATGATTTAGACCATTTTATCAAAGAAAAATTACGAATTAAATATTATGTTAGATACATGGATGATTTTGTTTTATTTCATGAAGATAGAGAATATTTAAAATATTGTAAAACTGAAATTGAAAAGAAATTAGCTGAATTAAAATTGGTTTTAAACAAGAAAACTCAAATTGCTAAATTAACAACCGGTTTTGTTTTTTTAGGTTACCGTTTTTTAGTTAAAAATAAAAAAGTTCATATGTTAGCAAGTAAAAGTATGAAAAAGAAAATTAAAAAACGTTATAAAAAAGAAGGAAAAATTATTTTAGAAAGATATAATGGTTATTTAAAAAGATGCAAATGTGGTCGACTTGTTTATAGTATGAAATATTATAAAAAATTGAATAATAAAAGAAAAATGTTAAGAGAAGCTAATGAAGAAGAAAATGTTATATTAGAACCTATTGATAAAGTAGATAAAATAATAGAAAAAGAAAATACAGAACCTGTAATTAAAGAAATAAAACAAGAAGAATTCAGTTTTGATAATTGTTAAATAATGTTAACTTGATTTACAAATAATTACAGAATTTAAAGTGTAAAGCTAAAAAATAAACTATAGTTTGTAATTTCTATTGTTTTAGATTTTAACCTTTTAAAATAATGTCTAGTAACTTTAATTCAGAAGAAAAATAAGTTATAATGACAATAGTAGAGAGGTAGAAAATGAAGGCTTTTGATATAGAAAAAATCTTTGATATCATAAAAAAAGAATATAGTCTTTATCTAACTAAAGAGAAAAGTGCTTTGATAGAAAATCTTGATTATCAAAAGCTTTTTAGAATAACTAAAAAAAATTCAGAAATTTCTATATCAGAAGATACATATTATTTAAATGAAACAAATTTAGATTATGATTTAGTTATATTGTTATGTTTAGGAGTTCTATGTGGTAAATTGAACCCTTTAAAAGTTGAATTGATGCATTTGGAAGTATTAAAAATTAAGGAAAAATTAGATTTAGATTGTAAAGAAGAAAGTATAATGCTTCCAACTATTATGAAAGAAAAAATTTTATCGGATGTTCCTTTTAATATCATTTTTTTAGAAAGTGATGTTGAAATATTTAATTATTTAGCAGAAGAAATAGATTTAAAAACAGCTAAATTTTATTATGAAATATCTGATATGATGCAAAGTATTTATGAAAAGACAACAGGAGAAGAATTTAATTTGTTTAAATATTTAGAAGTAAGAAATAATCTTAATTATGACGAAGTTTATGATAAACTTTATAATTTTGTAAGTAGTAAAGTTATGTAATTAAAAATTAATAAAAAAAATTAACTGAATTTTTAAATTTGAAACATTTTTTTAGTTCAATTTTAAAGGTTCAGTTAATTTTATTTAGAAATTCGTAAATTTCCTTGATTTTCAAGGAAAAGTCAATGTGTTGCATTGTTAAATAAAGTGTGTTATGTTAATGTCTATGTAAGCAATTTATAGCTAGGTGCCTGCCTTCTATTTTAATCAGGGGAACTTGGTTGAAAGAAATGGAGGTAATACGATGATGAAGAAAGATGTTATTATTTTTTTTCAACATTTAATTATATTTTTTCTTACTATTATCATAATGATATTAGCAATTAAAATAAAAGGCACTGTTAATTAGATTAACAATGCTTGTCAAATCTTATTAGGCAGGCATTTAGCATAAAACTAAATTGCTTCCTACAAATTAAATTATAATAGATAAAGATAAATTTGTAAATAGCAATATTAAAATATTAAAATTTGTTAAAATTCGACACATGAATAAAATATAATAAAATTGTTCATGTGTTTTTTTCTTAATTAATTAGAAAAAAGGGACTTGAAAAGAAAGAAAATTTGTAGTAATATTGAATTAGAAAATAGGGACAAGGAGGTAAGACAAAATGAATAAATACCTTGAAAAATTA
>CANQYO010000058.1 GCA_947628095.1 uncultured Bacilli bacterium
TAAAATTTCTTAAACCCTTTATTGATAAGAGTCTAAGAGATTTTTGACTTTCAAAAGTGATAAATTTGAGATTATAAAGTAAATTAAAAAAATAAATTATTCTTCCTAGTTTTACTAACAAAAAAATTACAGACAAGCTGTAATTATAATATAGTTCTATTCTAAAATAATAATTATCTTAGAAATCTATATTTTCTTTTTAGGGTCCTCCCAAGGACTAATCTTGTTTTTAATCTCTTTTAAATAAACCGTGATTATATTTTAAAGACTTAATTAAAATCTAGCGCACGCCATGCACTGCCCATGTAACGTTCGAATTATTGAACTCACCTGCAGGCTGAACATCAAACACGTTAGCATTAGCGTTCCACGAATTGAAGTTAATAGGCGACATATGGCTCATAAAGTATAGATTAATCCTTTATTTCATAATTTAATTTCATTTAAATTAGAAACTTCTTCAGTTAAACAATCAATAGCTATATCTTTATATTTTCCTCTTTTCATTCGAATAATACGATAAGGGTTTTGACTTATAATACTTTCAATTTCCTTAGGATTATCATCTATAAAAATACCATTTTTATAATCTATATTAAGTTCTCCTTTAGATTTTTCAGTAATGATTTTTTCTTTAAAATATTTAATAATTCCTGTTTCTTCTACTTTAAATAATTGATATTCATAATCTCCTTTAGTTAATAAAATTAAATCTAAATCTTTATATTTTTCTAAGAAATTCAAAGTATCTTGATATAAAAATTTTTTTAAATCAATTTTATTTTCTTTTGCAATACTTGAAATATTAGCTAAATCAAGAGCTGAAATCTTTTTTTTAGTAACTTCTTCTAGTTTTAAAACAAAAGAATGTGTATCAAATAAAGTATTATCAAAATCTACATAAACTTTCATATTCTCCTCCATCCCTATATGAAATAATGGTTTTATTTAAATAAACTGATAATTGCATCTTTATATATTTTTTTAGCAATATTATACCCATCACTTGCTAAATTTATAAAGCCATCCATCATAATTCCACTATTAGCTTCTAAAATTAATAATTCATTATCTTCAGTTTCAACTATATCAATACTTGCAAATTTAATATTTAATTTTTTAGAAACTGTTAAGGCTAACTCTTGAAGTTTAATCATTAAATCTTTATTATCTACATAAAAAATTGTACTACCTCCTGATAAATTAAATTTAAAATTAACTTCAAACTTTTTTCCTTTTTCTAAAACTTTATTAAAATCAAATGATAATTTTTCTAAATTATTATTCTTGCTATAATAAACTTTATTAAATTTTTTTAAAAGTTCTAAAATGGTTGATTTCCCATCTCCAACTATAATTGGTCTTTTTTTTCCATAAATAAGTCTAACTTCATCATTTAAAACAATTAAACGATATTCATGTTTTATGTTATAAAAAGGTGATATAAGAACGGGAGAATTTTTACTTAAAAGAAAATCAATTTTTTCTATTAAAGTGTTAATATCATTAATTTTAAAAACATTCTTACCACAAGTGCCATTATTAGGTTTTAAAATAACTTCTTTATTTTTTTCTAAATATTTTTCTATATCTTCTTTTTTATAATCTTCATAAATTGTTTGTAAACTGATAACAGGTAGATTTTCTTTTTTTAAAATTGAATAAAAAGCAAATTTATCATCAATTATTAAAGATATACTCTGATTATTTAAAGGAAATTTATAAGCATATATGTATTTTTTTATATTATCTTTTTTTAATTCTATAATAAAATCGTCAGATAAAAGTGAAAAGTCAATACCTAGTTCTAATGCAATTTCCTTAATTATTTGTTGAAATACTTTCATAAAACACCTCTGAAAATTATAATTATTTTAAACAGAATCTTAGCTTTTCATTTAATTATTTTACACTTTTTTATATTTGATTACAACTAAATTTCAACTTTTTTAAACATTTACTTTAGTTAAACATTTATTTTAGATTTTTAAGTAAAGAAGAATTAGTTTCTTTCTAATTCTTCCTCAATTCTAATTAATTCATTATATTTACATATTCTATCAGTTCTTGACATTGAACCAGTTTTTATTTGCATTAAGTCTAGTCCTACAGCTAAAGAAGCAATAGTTGTATCTTCTGTTTCACCACTTCTATGAGATATAATTGTTTTATAACCATGACTTTTAGCCAAATTTATTGTTTCGATAGTTTCAGTGATAGTTCCAATTTGATTAACTTTTAACAAAATAGCATTTCCGGCATGCATATCCATTCCCTTTTGTAAACATTCTTTGTTAGTTACAAATAAATCATCACCTACTAATTGAATTTTATCACCAAGTTTAGAAGTAATTAAAGCAAATCCTTCCCAATCATTTTCGTCAACCGGGTCTTCAATTGAAATAATTGGATATTTATTAATTAAATCTTCATAATAAGCTATCAATTCTTCTGTTGTTAAACTCTTACCTTCTCCTTTTAATTCATAACGACCATCTTTATAAAATTCACTAGCCGCCACATCAATTGCTAAATTTACATCAACTCCTGGTTTATAACCAGCTTTAACTATAGCTTCCATAATTAACTCAAAACCTGATGCATTTGTTTTTAAATTTGGAGCAAAACCTCCCTCATCTCCAACACTTGTTGCATAACCATTTTCTTTTAAAACATTTTTTAAAGTATGAAACACCTCAGAACCAATACGAACTCTCTCTTTTATAGTTGAAGCATTAGGAATTATCATATATTCTTGAAAATCAAGATTATTATCAGCATGTGCTCCACCATTGATAATATTCATCATTGGTCTTGGTAAAGTTTTTCCATTTCCTATATATTTATAAAGTGGCATATTTTTACTATTAGCTGCAGCTTTTAAAGCGGCCATAGAAACACCTAAAATAGCATTAGCACCTAACTTTGACTTAGTTTTAGTTCCATCAAGTTCAAGCATTGCCATGTCAAGTTTTTCTTGGTCATATACATCATATCCAACTACTAAATCACGTAATTCATGATTAACATGGTCTACCGCTTTTAAAACTCCTTTTCCCATATATCTTTTAATATCACCATCACGAAGTTCTAAAGCTTCACGTTCACCAGTTGAAGCACCACTTGGAACACTTGCTCGACCAATTACTCCATTTTCTAAAATTACATCAACTTCAACAGTTGGATTTCCTCTTGAATCTAATATTTCTCTTCCTATTACATTTTGAATTTTCATTTTTTCACTTTCTTTCTATAGTATTTTACCTAGATATTATATCATATTTTTACTTTATTTTAATTTTAATCTTTAATATTTGACATTCAATTATTTAAACTTTTAATATCTTGCAATTCAAAACGATATTTTTGTTTTACCTCAGGATATTTTTTTAAATCAACTTCACTTGTAAACATATCAAGTGGTCTTGCATATAAAACTCCATCTCCATATAAAGAACGATAAAGAACTAATTTTTCCTTAGTTTCACTATGAATACATATGTCGACTACAATATAATAATCTCCTTTAAAATGTTTATATACACGATTTTTAATTACTTCCATTTTTATACTCCATTACATATTTTTTAAATTCTTTACCCCTATCTTCACATTCTTTATATTGGTCCCAAGAGGCAGATGCTGGACTTAATAAAACTATATCATTATCATGAGATACTTCAATTCCTTTTTTAAAACCATCTTTTAAGTATTCAAATATATATGTTTCTATTCCTAACTTATCTCCTAATTCTTTAACTCGATTACGACATTCTCCAATTCCAATTATAACGCGAACTTTAGACATATAAGGAATTAACTCATCAAAATTTTGACCTCTTTCAAGACCACCTAAAAATAAAATTATATTTGAGTTTGGAAAAGCTGATAAAGCTATTGTTGTACATTTAATATTAGTAGCTTCTGTATCATTATAAAATTTACGATTATTAACAGTATCTACAAATTCTAATCGATGTTCAACACCTTTAAACTCTTTTAAAGTTTTTTTAATAACTTCATTTGGAACATTCATTAATTTAGAAACAATAATAGCTATTAAAGCATTTTCTATATTATGTATTCCTTTAATAAACATTTCAAAATCTTTAATAATTACTTCATCATTATAATATAAATTATTATCTTTATAATAAGCTAAAGCTTTATTCTTACTTGAAAAATATAATTTCTTACTTAATATATTTTTAGTACTATTTATACTATCTTCATTTTCTAAATTTAAAATGGCAATTTGCTTATCTGTTTGATTTTTAAATAATTTAGTTTTAACTTTTTTATAAATCTCATAATCACCAAAGAAATCTATATGAGCAGGACTTAAATTTGTTAAAACAGCAATATCAGGGTTGAAGTGTTGTAAATTAGCAAGTTGTTGACATGATATTTCCATAACCAAAATATCACCACTTTTAATATCATCTAAAATGCTGCATAAAGGAAAGCCGATATTTCCAGCTAAATGAACATTTGAATAGTTAGCAGCTAAAATTTTATATATCAACGTTGTTGTTGTTGTTTTTCCATTCGTTCCAGTTATAGCTATCAATTTAACATCAGATGGTAACATGTGATATGCAAACTCAACTTCATTTATAACAGGAATATTTAATTCTTTAGCTTTTAAAACATACTTATGGTCATTTCTAATTCCTGGGTTTTTAATAACATAATCAAATGAAGAATCTAATAAATCATCGGGATGACTACCATATATACATTTAATATTCAATTCTTTTAATTTAGCAACTTGCTCTTTATCTAATTCTGTTTCTTTTTTTACATCATTCAAAATTATTTGACAATTTAATTTTACAAGTTTTAGACAACAAGCATAACCACTTCTAGCAAGTCCTAAAATCAATATTTTTTTATTTTCAAACATATATATCACCAAAATAATTATATTATTAATATTTTTAAAAGTAAACTGTATTTACAAAAAGAAATCCTTAAATTATAATTAACTTGGTGATAGTATGTTATTTGCTAGCAACAATCAAGATAAAATTAATGAAATTAAAAATATTTTAAAAATAAATTTAAGTTCTTTAAATGATATAGATGTTAAAGTTGAAATTTTAGAAACTGGTAATACTTTTATGGAAAATGCTATTATAAAGGCAAAAGAAACTTATAAATTAACAAAAATACCTACAATTGCTGATGATAGTGGTTTGGAAATTGAAGCTCTTAATAATTTTCCAGGAGTTTTAACTCATAGATTTTTAGGACCTAATAAAACTGATAGTGAACGTAATCAAGAAATTTTAAGATTAATGCAAGATAAAAACAATAGAACTTGTTATTTTACTTGTTGTATTGCATTTTTTGATGGAATAAATCTAATTACAAGTGAATACCGTTTAAAAGGAAACATTAGTACTTTAGAACATATTAACAATGGTTTTGGCTTTGATAGTATCTTTCTTTATAAAGGAAAATATTTATCAGATATGACTTTAAATGAAAAAAATGAAATAAGTCCGAGATATAAAGCTTTATTGAAATTATCTCAAAATAAAAATTTTAAAAAAATTATTGATTTAATACAGTAATTATGTTATTATAAATCAGTAAATGTTTTGGACCCTTAGCTCAGTTGGTTAGAGCAATCGGCTCATAACCG
>CANQYO010000059.1 GCA_947628095.1 uncultured Bacilli bacterium
ACGTACGGTGGTGTGAGAGGGTATCATATCAATAAATGTTTATAAATGTTTATTGAAAATTTACTCTACTCGATTAAATACAATTGAGTAGAAGCTTTATTTATGATATATTAATAAAAGAGAGGATTAAGTATGCAAGAATATTTTGATAAAGCAATAGAACTTGCTAAAGCAGGAGTTAAAAATTTAGAAGGGGGTCCATTTGGAGCAGTTGTTGTTAAAGATAATAAGATAATTGGATATGGAAATAATAAAGTTTTAAAAGAAAAAGACCCAACAGCACATGCTGAAGTAATTGCCATTCGTGATGCATGTAAAAGATTAAATACTCATGATTTAACTGGTTGTGTTATTTATTCTACTAGTGAACCTTGTCCTATGTGTTTATCAGCAATTATTTGGTCTAATATTAAAGAAATTTATTTTGTAACTAATCGAAAAGAAGTTGCTGAAATTGGATTTCGAGATGATATGATATATAATTATTTAGAAAATAAAAAGAAAGATATTTTAGAAATTCATCAAATTGAGAATAAAAAATGTCAAGAACTACTTGAAAGTTATAATCATGAACTTTATTAAGGCTTCCTAGAGTAGTGAAATATAGGAGGAAGAATGGAAAAATTAGTTTTAAAGAAAGAAGATAAAAATCTTTTAAAAGTAAATTTTGCAAAAGCTTTAAAAAATCCTGACTTTGAAGCTTTTGTCTCTAAATTAGAACTTAATTCAGATATTTTAATGAAATACACTTCAAGACTAGAAGAAGCATTAACGGAATATTCTAATTGTAAAAATTGTAAGGCTTTAGTTAGTTGTAAAAATAATATTAAAGGTTTTTGTTTAACCCCAATTAAGGGTGAAGATAATTTATCTTTTTCTTATATAAAATGTGAATATAAAAAGAAATTAGATTTAAAACAAGAATATTTAAAAAATGTTTATTTCTATGAAGTCCCTCCTATTATGAAAAGTGCTTCATTTAAAAATATTTATAAAGACGATAAAAAGCGTTTAGAAATTATAAAGAAAATTAAGGAATTCTATGATAATTATAAAGCATCAAAAGAAAGTAAAGGAATTTATTTAAATGGTAATTTTGGCTCAGGAAAATCTTATTTAATAGCAGCTTTATTTAATGAACTTGCTAAATTAAATTATCAAAGTGCTATTATTTACTTTCCAGAGTTTTTAAGAAAATTAAAATCAGGGTTTGGTCATGGTGGAGATGAGTACAATGAATTATTTGAAAGTATAAAGAAAGTACCTCTTTTATTAATTGATGATATTGGGGCAGAGAAATTAACTGATTGGGCAAGAGATGAAATTTTAGGAAGTATTTTACAATATCGTATGGATTTTAAATTACCAACTTTTTTTACTTCAAACCTAACAGTTCAAGAATTAGAGACTCATTTGCAAATTACAACGAGTGCTAGTGATAAAATTAAAGCTAGAAGAATAATCGAAAGAATAAAATTTTTGGCTGATGAGATTACTTTAATAGGAATTAATAGAAGGAGTGAGTAATTATGCGTAACAATACGTCAATGTTAATAAATAGTGTAACAAATTATGTAAATAGTATGGCTATGTTACAAGATTTAAAAGTTGATGCTAATTGTTACTTTTTTAAATTACTTCAAATTTTAGAGTATGAAGTTAAGAATTTTAGAAAAATAAAAGATTATACCTTTTTAATTCAAATTGCTAATAGTTTAAGATTTTTTAATAATAGATTACCTTCGAGTGTGAAAAAAAGACATCGTGATAAAATAATTAATGTTAAAAGACTTTGTGAAGAAAAAATAAAATATGCTGATGATTATAATAAAAAAATCTTAAAAGAAGTTATAAAAACTTTAGAAATATTACTTGTTAAAGCTAAAAGAGCTGAACTTATTTATGAAACAATTTTTAATTTTCGAAAATTAGATTATTTAGATAAAGTAATTGAAGCCGATAAATCTCTTTTGAATATTAAAGTTAAAGATAGTCCGATTTTTATTTTAGTCTTAAAAGGTTATTTAGAAACTAATACGAGAAATTCAATTTATTATTTTGAAAGAGTAATTAATAAGTTTTTACTTGAAGATGAGTTTGATTTAGAGAATGTAAAAAGTAAAGCTTTAGAACTTTTAGAAGAGTATTTATCGAATGTTAATATAGATATTTTTAAAGCTAAAAGTATAAAAAGAGTAATTGAATGTATTAAGAAAAGAGAAAATTTATTTAAAGAGATTACTATAAATCCTCAAAAGGAAAATATTCTTTTGGAAAAACAAAAAGAAATTATTGGAGATAGAGTAAATGATAGAGTTTATATAAATGATTATATTGTTACAATAGACGATAATGATGCTTTAGTTTTAGATGATGCTTTGTCTTTTTCAATACTTGCTAATGGTAATATTGTTTTTAAAGTTCATATTGCTGATATTTTAGCATATTTTGATTATAATTCGTCTTTAATTCAAGAAGCTAAGTTAAAATCTTCAACAATTTATTTAACTGGTGATACTCAAATACCTATGATTCCTCTTGATTTATCAGGCTATTCTTTATCTTTAGTTGAAGGAAAAGAACGATTAGCTAAAACTTTTTGTTTTGAGTTTGATAAAGATTATAATTTAGTAAATACATATTTTCTAAATAGTATTATAAGAGTATCTAAGAGGGAATCATATTTAAATTTAAATAGATTGTATAAGTTAGGTGGAACTAGTAAGGAAGAGGCTGAAAGATTAGAAGTTTTATATAATATTTTATCTAGTTTTAGAAAGATTTTTAGAAATGTTGAAAACTATGAGAGAAGTAAATTAAGAAAAAGCATTCATGGTAATATGGTTGATTTGAGTGATTTTGCTGAACAATTGGTAGCTCATTCTATGGTATCAGTAGGTTATGAAACATCTAAGTTTTTTGCTGAGAAACAATTACCTTTTGCATATAGATGTCAAAAGATAGATAAAAATTGGCTTAAACTTTTAAATAATTTACATCTTGATACTAGTAATCCTGAGTATTTAAAAATATTAAAAAGTGTTAATTCTGGTTATCCTAAATCTTATTATTCAAGTATGAATTCTGGACATCTTGGTTTAGATATTTCAAGTTATTCCCATGCTACTAGTCCTCTTAGACGTTTCTGTGATATTTTAAATCATTTAGCTCTTGATACATGTTATTTTAAAGACCCAACTGATATTGAACTTGATAATTTACTTAAAGAAATTCAAGAGGTAACAACATATTTAAATATGCAAAGAAATACAAATGAAGAAGCTATGAAAGAATTTAATAAAGAAAGAGTTTTAAAACTAGAAAATTAATTTATTGCCTTCATAATAATTATAATAAAAGGAATTAGGTTTCAAAGCCTATTTTTTTTGTATAATTTTACCATATATTGAAAATACTATATTTGGTGATAGTGTGGAAAAAAAATTATATGATAAGATGGTTGTTTCGCATAACCCTAAAGAACATCGAGGTAGTAATGCTTTTATTGCTTTTATGGTTGGTGGTTTAATAGGAGTAATAGGACAGTTGTTAGTTGACTTTTATTCATATTACTTACATCTTTCTTCAAGTGATGCTTCAATTTTTATGATAATTACCTTAATATTTTTGGCAAGTTTATTTACAGCATTAGGGTTCTTTGACAAATGGGTTAATTTTGCAAGATGTGGACTTATTATTCCAATTACAGGCTTTGCTCATTCAATGACAAGTGCTGCAATTGAATATAAAAAAGAAGGTTTTGTAACAGGACTTGGTGCTAATATGTTCAAGTTAGCTGGAACAGTTATTTTATATGGAGTAGTATCTGCTTATATCTTTGGCTTTATTAGACTTATTATCATGGGAGGTGCTTAATGACAACGAAATATAAAAATGTCTATATTGAAAATGTAGCAACCGTTGTAGGACCATATGAATTTAAAGGGCCACTTTCTAAAAGATTTGATAAACATTATGATGATATGTATTTTGGTTTAGATAGTATAGAAAGTGCTGAAAGTGAATTAATGATAGATAGTGCTAATTTAGTTTTACATAAAGCTAAAAAAGAAAAAAGTGATGTTGATGTTTTAATAGCAGGTGATTTACAAAATCAAATTACAGCAAGTTCATATGCAGCTATTAAATTAGATATACCTTTTTTAGGAATTTATAGTGCTTGTGCTACTAATTGTGAAGGTTTAGCTTTAGCTTCTAATTTAATTGAAAGTCAAACTTGTGATAATGTATTAGTTAGTGTTAGTAGTCATAATATGGTGGCTGAAAAACAATTTCGAAATCCTACTGAATATGGGGGACCTAAACCTAATACGGCTACCTTTACTGCTACAGGTGGAGCTAGTTGCTTATTAACCAATAAAAAAAGTAAGGTTAGAATAGAAAGTTCAACTATTGGTAAAGTAATTGATATGGAACAAAATGATGCAATGCATATGGGACGAGTAATGGCTCCAGCAGCAGCTTATACTATTAATAAACATTTAAATGATTTAGATAGAACAGTTGATGATTATGATTTAATTTTAACTGGAGATTTAGGAATAGTAGGAAAGGAAATTCTTTGTGACTATATGAAAACAGAATATAACATAGATTTACAAAATAAATATAATGATTGTGGAGTTATGTTATATGATTTAGATAATCAAAAAGAAGTTCAAGCAGGTGGTTCAGGACCGGTTTGTAGTGCTTTGGTTGTATATTCAGATATTATTAAAAAATTAGAAAAAAAGGAATTAAAAAGAGTTTTATATGTAGCAACGGGTGCTTTATTTAACCCATCTCGTGTTTTTCAAAAAGAAAATATTTTAAGTATAGCTCATGCTATTAGTTTGGAGAGTGTAGAATGATATACATATATTCATTTTTATTTGCTGGAATTGTTTGTTTAATAGCTCAACTTATTTTAGATAATACTAAACTTACTCCTGGACACATTACAAGTTTGTTTGTAATTCTTGGGGCCTCTTTAGATATTTTCAACATTTATGATTTGATTGTAGCTCATGTTGGAGCTGGTGCTTTAGTACCAATCACTTCGTTTGGACATTTATTAATTCATGGTGGACTTCAAAGAGCAAGTGAAGTTGGTTTTATTGGTCTTGCAATGGGAGTATTTGATTTAACAGCTTCAGGAATTACTTCAGCTATTTTCTTTGCCTTTATATTTTCTTTATTTTTTAGACCTAAAGATTAATACAGGATAAGACTGAATTAAATTCAAAAAGTCCGGGTATATCTCTAAAATAAAAATATAAGATAAAAAGCCCATAAAATAAAGGAAGATATATAAAAAATAGTTGTATTTTATGTAAAAATATATTAAAGTATAACATGCAAGGAAAAATTATTCCAAGCAAAAAAGTGTATCGGTTTAGTCTTTTTTAGACTAAGTGCCCATACAATGGTTTAAATTTTTAGGTTATATTGGCTTATTTGTCAACGAAAGAACGGAAGAAAAATCTTCTGTTTTTTCGTTGAATCACCTTTAAGGGTGTGGCTTGCTATGGGCAAGCCATCAAAAATCCACTCGTTAGACGAGTGGAATTACAAGACT
>CANQYO010000060.1 GCA_947628095.1 uncultured Bacilli bacterium
TACGTACGGTGGTGTGAGAGGGTATCATATCAATAAATGTTTATAAATGTTTATTGAAAATTTACTCTACTCGATTGCATAAAATAAATTTTAAAAAAATTAGCACTCTATGTTGACAAGTGCTATTTTTGGTGCTATGATAAGTTTGTAAATTGAAATTGGAGGCAATATGAGAAAAAAAGAATTTAAAGCAGAGTCAAAGAAACTTTTAAATATGATGATTAATTCAATTTATACTAATAGAGAAATATTCCTAAGAGAATTAATCTCAAATAGTAGTGATGCACTTGATAAACTTTATTATTTATCACTTACAGATACTAATTTAAAAGTTAAGAAAGATAGTTTAGAAATAAAAATTGAACTTGATAAAGAAAATCGTACCATTAAAATAATTGATAATGGAATTGGTATGACTGAAAGTGAACTTGAAACAAACTTAGGTACAATTGCTAAAAGTGGTTCAGAATTATTTAAAGCAGAAAATGATAAACAAAAAGATATTGAAATAATTGGACAATTTGGTGTTGGCTTTTATTCAAGTTTTATGGTAAGTAAAGAAGTATCAGTTTTAAGTCGTAGTATTAATTCTGATAAAGCTTATTTATGGAAATCAAATGGAGCTGATGGTTATACTATAACTGAAAGTGAAAAAGATACTAATGGTACAGTTATTACTTTATATTTGAAAGATAATACAGAAGACGATAACTATGACGAATTTTTGGAAGATTATACAATTTCAAGAATTGTTAAAAAATATTCTGATTATGTAAAATTTCCAATTAAAATGGATGTAAAAAAAGAAGATGTTGATTCTAAAACTAAAGAGAAAAAAGAAGTTATAGAAACAGAGACTTTAAATAGTATGGTTCCTATTTGGAAAAAGAAATTTAAAGATGTTAAAGAAAGTGAGTATAATGATTTTTATACTGATAAATTCTATGATTATGAATCACCTTTAAAAGTTATTAAAAGTGAAGTAGAAGGTTTAACTAGTTATGATGCTCTTTTATTTATTCCTTCTCATGCACCTTATAATTACTATACGAAAGAATATGAAAAAGGTTTAATGCTTTATTCTAAAGGTGTTATGATTATGGATAAGTGTTCTGAACTTTTACCAGATTACTTTAGTTTTGTTAAAGGTGTTGTTGATAGTTTAGATATTGAACTTAATATTTCAAGAGAAACAATGCAACAAGATAGACAAGTGAAATTAATTGCTAAAAGCTTAGAAACTAAAATTAAAAAAGAACTTGAAAGTATGTTAAAAGATGATAGAGAGAAGTATGAGAAATTTTATGAAGCTTTTGGTGAACAATTAAAATATGGTATATATTCAAGTTATGGAATGAATAAGGAATTACTTCAAGATTTATTATTGTTCTATTCTTCTAAAACCGAGAAATTAGCAACTTTAGATGAATATGTTTCACGTCTTGAAGGAGATACAATTTATTATGCATCAGGTGAATCAATTGATAAGATTAAAATGTTACCAAATACAATTGAAGCTATAGATAAAGGTTATGAAGTTTTATACTTAACAAATTATTTGGACGAATTTGTAATTAAAACTATTGGTACCTATAAAGATAAGAAATTTATGAATATAAGTGATACCAACTTTGATACTAGAACTGAAGAAGAAAAGGAAGAATTAAAGAAAGTTAATGAAGAAAATAAAGATATGTTTACTTCAATGAAAGATATTCTAGGAGATAGTGTTAAAGAAGTTAGATTTACTAATCGTTTAAAAGAACATCCTGTTTGTTTAACAACTGAAGGTGAAGTATCAATTGAAATGGAAAAAGTTTTAAATGCTATGCCAAATGGTGAAAAAGTTAAAGCTGAAAAAATTATGGAAATTAATGAAAACCATCCAATTGGTAAGAAATTAAAAGAATTATATGAAAACAATGATAAAGAAACACTAGAAAAATATACTAAAGTTTTATATTCTAATGCTAGACTTATTGAAGGGTTAAGTGTTGAAAATCCAACTGAAATTTCAAATTTAATTTGTGAAATAATGAGTAAATAACTATAAAATAAACAATATATAGTTAGGTAATATAAAAAAGGAGATGATACAATGTTACCAAGCAGATTATTTTATGATAGTTTATTTGATGATACTAGTATGAGAGGAATGGATGCCGATGTTTATTTAAAAAACGGTGCTTACCATGTTGAAGTTGATGTTCCTGGATATGATAAAGAAGATATTAAAATTGAATGTCATAAAGGAACAATCAATATTATAGCTTCTCATGAAGAAAAGGATGATGATGAAGATAAAAAATATATTCGTCATGAGAGAAGATATCAAAAACTTGAAAGGTCTTTCTATTTTGGAGATATTGATGAAGATAGTATTAAAGCAGAATTTAAAAATGGTACACTTCATTTAACAATTCCTCAAAAAGAAGAATCTAATAAAAAACAAATTAGTATTGACTAAAAGATGCAAGTATTTTTACTTGCTTTTTTCTTGTTAAAAAAAATATTATTTGCTATAATCAAAATATAATAGGAGTATAAAATGGAACAATTATTTTATGAATATATATTTTATTGTTTAATAGTTGCTTTAATTCTTTTTGGAACAATTTTTATCTTTAATTTCTTTTTTAGAAATGGAAGTGATGTTTTTCATTTGATATTAAAAAAAGAGAATAGATTTTTTTCATTAAATATTTTTATTTTTACTTTAATTTATTTTCTGTTAGTTATAATTTTAGTAGTTTGGTTAAAGAGGTTAATATGAAAAAAGTAATTATATTTAATTGTCCAGTTTGTAATCATAAAATGTATTTTGATAATTATGTTGATAATTATGTTTGTAAAGATTGTAATAAAAAATTTCCGCTTTCAAGTTTAAAAAATTTAAAAGAAGAAATAGATGAAGATTTAGAACCAAAGAAAATAAAAATTAATTTTTCAGAAAAAGAGTATTTTTATGAATTAAAAAGAATAAAGAATAAATTATCTCTAGCTAAAAAAGATTTTTTAAAAATAAAAACAATTACGAAAGAAGATATTAAAACACTTTACTTACCAATTTTTTTAGTTAATGCTACAATAATTTTGAATTTAAAAGACGAAAGTTATAAATATAATATTAAAGATTATCCTTATTTAAAAGGAAGTAATTTTGATATAGAAACTTTAGAAAAAATCATGCCAATTAATTATATAGAACAAGAAGAAGTAACTAAAAATGATTATCAAAATATAGAAATTTCAAATCATTCTGATATTTTAAAAAAGATTGAAAAAGAAATAAATTCTGTTATGAAAGATAGAATAGAATTAGATTATATTAATGAAGATTATAATATGTTAATTCCTGAACTTGAAATTAATTATTTATTAGTTCCAATTTATGATTATACTATAAAATGTGAAGGGCAAGATTATCATTTTACTATGAATGCCAATACTAAGAAATTTAATTGCAAAATAATATATGATAAGAAAAAACTAATTTATTTAGAAAGTACTTTTCTTCTTTTAGATATCTTAATTTTTGCTTTAATTATTATTTTAAAATTTTCTTCACCTTTACTAATTGCTATCCCGCTTTTTGTAATAGAATTAGTAGTTTTAATTAAAAAAGTTTCTTATATTATTATAGATGATTATTCAAACAAATTACCTAAAAATTATAATTTAACAAGGAAAAAAATAAAAAAATAGTGCTTTTTTCTAAATTCTATTGTATAATATTAAACATTTAAGGGGGAATAATTTATGAATTTAGGAATTATTGTTTTAGAAATAGCTTTAGCATTTATCTTATTTATAATAATGAATTTTTTAAAAAAGAAAAAAGTTTCACGTTATGATACAATTATTTTACCAAATATTTTTATGATTATTGCAGCAGCAATTATACCATGGTTTAAAGATTATACATTACCTATGCTTATTTTTTATTTAGCATTTGATGTTTTATATCTTATTGTTGTATCTAAAAGACAAATATTAGAAGACGAGAAAGAATATTATAAAACTTTAATAATTACTTTAATACTTGGTATTATAATCTATAATTTTTATTTATTAAAAGTTGAGAATGCTTTTCTTGATATGGAAATTTTTAAAAATTTTATTTGGGTGTTGATTATTTTATATTTTTTGAAAAAGATAAATATAGAGGAAATTAAACCTAAAGAGAAAGTGGAAGAAGATTATAATAAGCGTTATCAAGAATATGTTGTTGTATGTTATGCTAAATTTAAAAATAAATATGCTTATTTAATAAAAACTAAAGAAACCGATATTGAAAATTTACTTTATAGCTTTTTAATTTATGAAAATTATCTTCATGGAAATATTTATAGAATATTTAATAATTTAAAAAATAATATTATAAAAGGTGATTCTAAATATGGCTTAATGGGAGTTAAAACAGACCATTATATAACTAATGAAGAAGCTATTGTTATTATGAAAGAACAATTAGAAGGAAAACTTAAAAGAATTAAAAAAACAGATAACAAAGAAGAAAATCTAAAAAAATTAATTAATGAGAAGTATAAAGTAAGTAAAGATATTAAAGAGATATTTAAAATAATGAATATAATTGAAGAATTTAATAAAAATAATTAAGTTATGATAAAAAAATCATAGCTTTTTTTTCTATGATTTTAAATATAGTAATAGTTGACTAATTAATATTATTTAACATCTATATTTTCTTTTTAGGAAAACCCAAGGATTAATTTTGTTTTTAATCTCTTTTAAATAAACCGTGATTATATTTTAAAGACTTAATTAAAATCTAGCGCACGCCATTGGCATTGCTACCCCAATCATTGTTGAACTCACCGGCGGGACGGACATCAAACATATTGACATGAGTGTTCCACGAATTGAAGTTAAGAGGCGACATCTTAATGCAAATTAACCCTAAGTTAAGAATATTAAATTTTTCTTAAAAAATCAAGTGAATTTTAAGAATCGAATTAAATATTTTCTTAATTTTTAATTTTGTCAAGTAGT
Source organism: uncultured Bacilli bacterium (assembly GCA_947628095.1). Classification (GTDB taxonomy): domain Bacteria; phylum Bacillota_I; class Bacilli_A; order RF39; family UBA660; genus RUG591. Next base: position 5,014 of record CANQYO010000060.1, read on the forward strand.
GTAAAATTTAAATTGTAAATATTGCGTAAATAAAAAGTTTTGGAAAATTAAATTATGCTATTATATTAATTAGGATGTTTTCTAGACACGTTAGTGTGTGCTCCTCATTCTAGATTTACTAGAGTTAGGAGGTGGTCGCTATGAAGAGTAGAATTAATTTTTTACAAATTATAGTAATACTTCATTTTATTTTAGAAGTTATGCTTGTTTGCATACTTTTGTTAAAATAAAAACACGCTCTAACGTTTGTTAGAGCGCTTCACAATCTTTTAGGAGCACATCTAGCTAGACTAGAAAGTGTCCTTTTTTAATATATGAGATAATCTCAAATACATACTAATTATAACAAAAAAAAAATATTTTGTAAATAATTTGCCAAAAAGTAACAGGATAAAAACATGAAAATAATTTAAAATGTATAGCTATTCCTTATAAGATATAGGGATAATATATATTTTTTT
>CANQYO010000061.1 GCA_947628095.1 uncultured Bacilli bacterium
AAAAATACTGAATTTAAACCCGAATATATAGGAAAAGTTAATTTTTACTTATCAGCAATAGATGATTTAGTCAAAGATAAACAAGATAATCCAAGTATAGGATTAATACTTTGTCGAGATAAAGATAAATTTTCGGTTGAATATGCTTTAAAAGATATACATAAACCTATTGGAGTTAGTTCATATGAATTATCAGAATATTTACCGCCTGAAATTTTAAAAGAATTACCAACTGAAGAAGAATTAAATTTACATATCGATTTAGAAAATGAATAGTGTCATTTTGAACTAAAGAGAGAACCTACAAAACAATGACTAGCAAAATTAGATAGTGAAAGAATTGATGAGTTAATAAATAAAATAAAAGAAAAAAGTATAAAATGCTTTATTTGCCAAAAAAGAGTAAAGTATTTTTCTTTTTGAGGATATTCTTATGTAATTTTATAATTACTTATTTACGGAATAGAAAAAAATAGGTATAATTAAATAAGCGTTAAAAAATAATTTTGAATTTTCAAAGTGAGGATAAACATAATATGAAAAAAACAATAATTTTGATTTTATTAATAAGTTTAATAACAGGTTGCTCATTATTTAAAGAAAAACCAGTTGAAAATAAAGAAGAAAATAAACCTCAAGTAGAGGAGAAAGAAGAAATAAAGGAAGTTCCATATAAGGATGATAACCCAGTTATAATTTCTTTATATACCGGTACTACTAGTAATTATACTAGAAGAGAAGTTTTTAATTCTAAACTAGAAGAATACAAAGATATAGGTTTATTTTTTGTCATATTAGATAATAAAGAAAATATAACTGAAAGTAGCATAAAGGGTTTATATAATAAATACTCTGCTAACTATCCTGATTTTTCAAAATATAAAATAGGTTATAATATATCTTTTACTTTAAAAGATGGAACAGAATTTAATGAAAATATTTTAAAACCTCTTGAATTTTCACAATTTAGTTTTAGTAAATATTTATATGTATGGTTATATGATGATATAAACAATAGTGGTTGGTATTCACATTTAGAAAGTGATGATTATAAAGAAAATACAGTTATGTCTAGTATTAAATTAATGGCAACTAGCAGTACAGCTGAAATATCAGGTGATATAAAACTTACAGTATTTACATATGATACTTTAGATGATTTTGCAGAAGATGGTCATTATAGAGGAAATAGTTCCTTTACTACTTTAATTAAAAGGGAGGTTGCATGAAAGAATTAGGTGAAGAGTTATTAGATAGTTTAGTTCATTTTGGTTTTAAACTATTAATAGCAATAATCATAATTGTTATTGGTTTTAAATTAGTTAATTTCATTTTAAAAAGATTTCAAAAAGGAAAATTTTTCAAACATATTGAAAGAAGTTCTCAAACCTTTGTTTCTAGTATCTTAAGTGTCTTACTTAAAGGTTTAATATTGCTTACTGCTATAGCAGAACTTGGTATTCCTATGACTTCCATTGTTGCTCTTTTAGGTTCTTTTGGCCTTGCTTTAGGTCTTGCATTGCAAGGTGGGTTGTCAAATATTGCTGGTGGGTTAATGATAATGGTATTTAAGCCATTTAAAGTAGGAGATTTTATCGATACTCATAGTGATTCAGGAACTGTAACAGCAATTAATATTTTTCATACAGTTTTAAATACTTATGATAATAAAACAATTGTTATTCCTAATGGTACTTTATCTAATACAACAATCGTCAATTATACAAAAAACTCTGAACGCCTTTTAGATATAACGGTAACCGTAGATTACAAAACCAATCTTAATAAAGTCAAAAAATTACTTACTAAAATTGCAGTTGACAGTAATTACAATATAAAACCTGAGGAAACTTTAGTGGCTTTAAAGGAACATGCTGATAGTGCCTTAGTTTTTACAGTTCGTTTATGGGTTCTAAATGAAGATTATTGGCATGCTAAATTTGAACTTTTAGAGATAATTAAAAATGAATTTGATAAAGTAGGAATTGAAATTCCATATCCTCAACTTGATGTTCACCTTGAAAAATAATAAAATAAATTGATATAGTTAAAAATCACGCCTTTTTAGCATTAGAATAAACTAAGATAGGGAGTGATTTTTTTGGATTATAAATACTATTATAATAAAGTTAATAATCATGATGATTATGGGTTTAAAGGAATAACCAAGGATGGCTATGGTCTTAAATGTACTAAATTTAAATTAAGTTTTCCACCTCAAGAACAAAGAAGGCAGCCAGGGTTTGAATATTTAATGAAACCTCGTCCGATATTTGATAACCCTAATTATAAAGGATGTTCTAAATTAAAAGATAAGGTAGCAATTATAACTGGTGGAGATTCTGGAATTGGAAGAGCTGTTGCAGTATCTTTTGTTAAAGAAGGAGCTAAAGTAGTAATAGTTTACTTCGATGAAGATAAAGATGCCTTAGAAACTAAAAAATATCTTGAGTCCTTAGGAGGAACTTGTCTTTTAATTCGTGGAGATTTAAAAGATTATAATTTTTGTGAAAAAGTTGTAAATGAGACTGTGAAGTCGTTTAATCGAATTGACATTCTAGTTAACAATGCTGGAGTACAATTTCAACAAAAAAGTTTACTAGATATCTCTAATAAACAGTTTGATTATACAATGAAAACAAATATCTATTCAATATTTTACTTGACAAAATGTGCTTTAAAATATATGAAAAGTGGAGCGTCAATTATAAACGTTACTTCAGTTACAACATTTTATGGAGAACCAGAATTGATTGATTATGTTACAAGTAAAGGAGCAATTGTAGGTTTTACAAGAGCTTTAGCAACTAATTTAGCTGATAAAAATATTAGAGTTAATGCTGTTGCTCCAGGTTATTTTTGGACACCTTTACAACCTGCTTGTTGGGAAGGAGCTAAAATTCCAACTTTAGGGGCGGATGCTCCTATGAAAAGAGCCGGTGAAACTTATGAACTTGCTCCTATCTTTGTTTATTTAGCTTCTAATGATTCTTCATATGTAACAGGTCAAGTTATGCATATAAACGGAGGACTATTTAAAGGATAAAAAAAGTTGTAAGAAATTTCTTACAGCTTTTATCTATTATAGAATTCAACGATTAATGACTCATTTATATCAGCAGCTAATTCATTACGTTCAGGTAATCTTACTAATTTAGCACTGTTTGTATTCTTGTCATAATCAAGAAATTCAACTCTTGTAGTAACATTTTCAAGAGCTTCTTTAACGCATTTTAAATCTTTTGAATTTTCTTTTAAAGCAATTGTTGAACCAATTTTAACTCTATATGATGGAATATCAACTTTTTTACCATCAACTGTAATGTGTCCATGGTTAACAAGTTGTCTAGCTCCACGTCTTGTATTGGCAAATCCCATACGATAAACAATGTTATCAAGTCTTGATTCAAGAAGCTTTAAGAAATTTTCACCAATGATACCTTGCATTTTAGAAGCTTCAACGAAAGTTTTATGAAATTGTCTTTCATTAAGACCATACATAAACTTAACTTTTTGTTTTTCTTTTAATTGTTCACCATATTCAGAAAGTTTACCTTGTCTTTTAGCTCCATGCATACCAGGTTTATAAGGACGTCTTGCGATATCTTTTCCATTTTCAAGTAAAGAAAATCCAACTCTACGACTTTGTTTGCGACTTGGTCCTGTGTATCTTGACATATATTCCTCCTTCAATATTATTCATAAACATTGATATTTATACAATTTTTAGGGAATTCTTTTTAATATTTTCACCAGATAACCTTGGTTACTTATAACCTTAAAGAACACATTAAAAATTAATACAAATTGGGTTATCAATTGAATATGTACCCATATTATATGTGAGGAATTAGAAAAAGTCAACTAAAAAATATTGATTTTAGATATTTCAGATGCTAAAATAAAACATTTGTGGAGGAATATATGAAAGATATCAGTATAGAAAAAAGAAAATTAACATGTCTTGATTATGGCATTGATATTCAAGTTTTAGATTTAGAAATTGCTGAAATTACAAATTTAGAAAATGGAATAAATCTATATTTAATACCAACAGATAATAAAATAGAAAATAATAATTTAGCAATTCGTTTAGGAATAATTAAAGATTCTTTAGAAGCAGAATTTTTAAATGTATTTTTAGGAACAAGTGAAAGTTTTAATGAAATACATGATAATTGGATAGGTCAAACAATAAGTTTAGCTTTTGTTTCAGGAATGCCTTTAGCTATTATAAAAAATGATAATATATGCATGATACCATGTCAATTAGATAAAAATTTAGAAGGAATAGATTTTTATACTAAAGGTGAGATAACTTCCTTAACAAGAAATTATTTAGATATTGTATACGGAATTAGTTGGGAAGAGTTTATAGAACTTTTAAAAGAAGAACTACCTAAAACCAAAGTTATAAAATAAGAAAATTATAATATAAAAACTATTCTTGAAAATAAATTTAAAATATTTTATAACAAAGAAACATAAATTATAGTTAGAATATAGTTACGATAGTTAATATAATATAAATTAATATATATATAAGTATAGTATATATGATATGAATTAAAATATATAAGTATAATGAATAAATAATAAATATAAAAATAAGTTGCAATATAAATAGAAATATAATATTGTAAGTTACAATATAAAAATATAGGTTCTAATATAAAAGGTTATAATATAAAAAATAAACAAAAAGTAAAAAAATAGCTGACAAAAAGTAAAAAAAATGTTGACAACTTAAATCAACTATTGTATAGTATTCATGTTCGTGAAATTAGGCTTATTTTTAGATAGGCTTTAATTTTATATTACAAAATGATACACCTGGGTGTGTGTCAGGAAGGAGAGAATATGCCTACAATAAATCAATTAGTAAGAAAAGGTAGAAGTAAGAAAGTAAGAAAACCAAAATCACCTGTTTTATTGGTGGGAATTAACACAATTGAAAAAAAGCAAACTAAAATTAATGCTCCTCAAAAACGTGGTGTATGTGTACGTGTTGGTACAATGACTCCTAAGAAGCCAAACTCAGCACTTCGTAAATTTGCTCGTGTTAGACTTTCAAATGGAATGGAAGTTACTTGTTATATTCCTGGTGAAGGACATAATTTACAAGAACACAGTGTTGTATTAATTCGTGGTGGACGTGTACCAGATTTAATTGGTGTTAGATATCATATTATAAGAGGAACACTAGATACGGCAGGAGTAAAAGATAGAAAACAAGGTCGTAGTAAATATGGTGCAAAACGTGAAAAGAAAAAATAGTAAATAAAATTTACTTGAAAGGAGGAAATAGAAATGCGTAAAAAACGTGCAGTTGT
>CANQYO010000062.1 GCA_947628095.1 uncultured Bacilli bacterium
TAGAAGATAAAAAATGTAAATTAATTGTATAACTTGCTTTTTCTCTTACTTTTTTCCAACATTTACTTTACTTCACCAAACTTATCCTTGACTTACCAAGACTTAATTAAACAAAATACTACCTTTTTATTTAAAATTTTCGATAATAATCACTAAAATTAAGAACCTTTTCTTTACTTTTTTTAGCTCTTGCAGAAAGCAATTCTTGAATGTTGGCAATAGCTTCTTCATCTTTTACTATAAAAAATAGTCCATAAGCTTTCATATAATATTTACCTAAATATTTAAATAACTTTTGATTTCGATTTTCCCTTAATGTTTCTAAATCTTCTTGACTTACAACTTCTTTATCAGCAAAAGCTAAATATTCTTCGTCATAATAATATTCACCCTTAACTGCAACGGTTTCTTTATAAGGTCCTTCTAAAACCTTAAAGCTTTCAATATCTTCAACTGCTAAAACATAATCATAGACTGTATAAACGCGATAATCGTCTAAATCTGAATCTTCATTAAGAGAATTAAGAGGTAATAAATAATGACGTTTAAGTAAATAGATATAATATAAATTATTCAATCAAACCACCTAGATGTTATTCTAGCAAAAATAATAAAAAATGCAAGAAAAAAATATTAAATTTAACTATCTTTTTATATCAGATAAATTTAATATTTCGTCTTGTAACTTAAACATAACTTCCTCATCACTTTTTTGAATATGGTCATATCCAAGTAAATGTAACATTCCATGAACTGATAAAAATGCTAATTCTCGAAGAAAAGAATGTCCATATTCTAAAGCTTGACTATGAGCTTTATCAATTGAAATATAAATATCTCCTAAAACTCTTTCCTCAGGATTAAAAGTTTTATCATCTTCAAGAGCAAAGCTAATAACATCAGTTTCTCTATCTATTCCACGATATTTTTTATTTAATTCATGAATAAATTTGTTATCAACAATAATAATATTAAACTCTACTTTAGGTATATCTAAATATTTTAAACCTTTTTTTAAAACCTTTTTAATTATTTTAAAATATTCTTCTAAATCTTCATTTGTTTCATTAAATAATCCTATTTTCATACTACCTCACATCATCATATATAAAAGTACAATTGTAAGAGCAAGAATTATAAATACTAGTAAAGTACTAATTGCTCTTTTAGACATTTTATCAGTTATTTTTTCTAATAAACGGAAAATGAAATAACCCAACATTCCACCTATTAAATTTAAAAAGATGTCGTCAACATCAAAACATCTACCAATTACAAGTTGGACACATTCAATTCCTAAAGATACAATTAAAATCAATAGAAAAGCAAGACGTTTTTTATCAAGTTTCAAAAAATATGAAACGAAAAAACCATATGGCATAAAAAGAAGAATATTTCCAATAACATTTTTATAAAATAAACTTGAACCAATTGAATATCTAGTCAATTCTTTAAACGGTATAAAATTATTTCCATAAGAAATTACATCTTGATAAGTTACAACTTGGAAAAATAAAAGAATATAAATAACAAAAATTAAATAAAGTATTTCTTCATACAAAACAAATTCTTTTTTATACTTGACTAGATAAGTAATTCGTAAGGAAACAATTGCAACAACTGTAATTGCAATAATAGGCCACGTATTTTCCATAAATGCTATTAAATCTGTAGCTAATTTAAACATATTATTCTCCTTCTTTAACTATCTCCTTTGTATCAGTTATGTTTTCATAAACTTTGAAGAAAACATCTACATCTATTGTACTATTATTTACAATAATTTTCAATTTTTTTTGATTTAAAATTTTAGAGTCAGAAGGAAGACTTTTTAAAAGTTTATTTCTCGCTACTTTAATTGCTTGTTCTACTGCTTCTTCAGTTGTATAAACACTATCTAAAATTGTTACTTCTTTAACTTTTTCATAACTTAATTTAAAAGGTAAAAATCGATGTGCAAAAATTTTAGTTTCTATAATTTCTTCTTCAGAATATTTTTCTTTGTCAAAAAAATTAATTTTCTTATTTAAAATCATCAAACTTAATCTTTTTTTGATATTACCAGTTTCTATTTTTTCATAATAAGCTATTGGATAGGAAACATGAACATTATACCAAGTTTCTCCATAGATAATCGCATTAGCTCTAATTAAATCTACTACTTCATCTTTATGTGTTATTTTTCCAGTTACAATTACTTCTCCTTTATGAACATAATCATTTAATTTTTTTACAATACTTCCATCTCTTGCTTCAATTGATAAAATAATGGCATTTTTACTAGCTACTATGTCTCGAGATGTTTTATCTTCTTCATTATTTTCTATTATTCTTTCTTCTAAAGAAACAGTATATTTGCTTCCTTCTCTAGTTATTTCTAACCATTCTAATTTATCTTTATTAGAATTTAATATTTTTTTCTTTATTAATTCTTTTTCTTCATACGTTTTAACAAATTTATGTAATTCTATTTGATATTTGTTTAATTCTTTTATAATAATTTTTTTCATTTCTTCATTTGTAGTATTAATATCTATCTTAAAAATAATATTTGATAAAAAAATGATTAAAGTTATTCCTAAAAAAAACATAATAAAAAAAAGATAATGTTTTTTTAATATTTCTTGATATTTTATTAAACCTTGATAACCTTTTAATTCAATATTATAAATTTTTTTAAATTTTAGTATTTTTTGATAATTATCATAGTCTAAATATAATAAATAACTATCAGCCATTTCTTTAATTTTATTTGCATATATATGATATTTTAAAATATTAGAAAAATGCTTTTTCGAAATTTTTACAATATAAATATTATTAATATTTATCACCTACATTTTCTAATCAAAATTCAATATTTTTAATAATTCCTTGAATTAAAACTTCATTTTCAAGTAATTTTAATAAAGTCAAATCGTTTCCTTTTATTGTAATCGTTTCAGAATCTTTTGTTATAATTATTTTTTCAGAAGTTAAAAGAACTATTTGAGAGTAATTAACAACATTTAAATGATTTTCAAAGTAATTTATTTTTAATTTGTCAGGGTTTATATAGTTTTTTATTTTTTTCATAATTCATTATATATTATTAAAAAAAGTGTAAAATTAGAACAAAAGTTTATTTTATATGATATAATTTCAGTTGAGGTATTTATGAAAAGAAATGTATATATAGATTGTGATGGCGTTATTTTTGATAGTGAAACATTAGCTTTTAAAGAAATGGGCATGATGGGCATTACTGATAATGATGAAATTACGGAATATTTTAAAAATGCCGATTGGCTTACTTTATTTGAATCTGGTGGTGTTATCAATGATGCTGTTAATAAAATTAGAGATTTGTATAATAGTAATAATTTTGAAGAAATAGCTATTTTAACTCACGTTTGTTCATTTAGAGAAGCTGTATTTAAAACTGAAACTTTTGAAAATTTGTTACCAGAGATTACAACTATCACTATTCCTAAAATAATTTCTAAACATGAAGTTGAAGGAATTATAGTTCAAAACAATTTTTTAATTGACGATAGTAAAGTTAAAATTGCAAATTGGATTGCAGCTGGTGGAATTGGTATTTTATTTGATAAATCTGCTCCTAAGCTTATACGACCATTTGAATTATCAAAAAATCAAGATTATTTTATTATAAATGATTTAAATATGATTAATTATTTGAATAATTTTTATAGATTTGAAACGGAAGAAAAAAGTTTTTCTAAAAATTAAAAACATGAACTAAGTTTGATTCTTAATTCATGTTTTTTCTATTTTCTTTTTATTTTATTCTTACTATTCTCTTTCATTACCTTAATTAATTAGCTAACTTTACTGTGTATGGGTCGTCCATTGTGCCATTTCCATTTTTTACCAATACATTAGAGTTTAAATTAATGACTGCACGAACACCAATATCCCAACGTGAGTTTTTAACATAAGTAGCATTAATTTTTCCTTCTTGGTCAACAATATAAGTTGAAGATAACATACGCCAAGATATAAATTGTGTAGGTGACATTGTCCAATAATATTCCCCAGTTTTTAAATAAAATTCATTATTTTGACTATTATATAAACCTCCTGCTAATGCTACTTCATCAGCTGTTATTAAACCTACTGGTTGTGCAAGTTTGCCATTACCCTGTTTAGCACCAATTGCACTAAATAAATCTTCTTCTCTTTGACAATTTAGCGTTGCCGTTTTATTGTTTATTAATCTGTTATAACCATTATATTCAATACTTGATGCTTCAACCGAGTATCCATCTCCTTTGTATAAACTTCTATCATTGCAGAAAGTTGCATCTAAATTTATATAATCTTTAATATTATTTCCATTTTCACTTTTATTTGCTAATTTAGTTGTATACCAATTTTCTAAAATTGTTTTAGCATTGCTATTTATTTCATTAGAAGTAGCATTATCGTATGAGTCTGGAACATAAGAATATATATATGCTTTAATTTCTGTATCACTAGTTAGAGAAGTCATTTCTAACAAATATTCACAATCTATGTTACCAGTTAACGAACCACAAGTATACTTATAACCATCATTCAATTTAGTTCCTAATTCTTTAAATGTACTTTCTATCTTATCTTCACCTAATTTAAACTTATCAGTACTTGAATCTAACTCGTAGCTTTTGGAAAACCAATATTTTTCATTAGCAACAAAATCAACATAATTTAATTCTGCAGATTTTTTTATTATAAAATTATCTCCATACATGTAACCTACATATGCAGAATTTGCCATTCTACTATTATATAATTCTGCTTTACCAGTTATAGAAGATGCATCAATTCCAGTTGAATTAGATTTAGTCCCATTATAAATAAGTCTTATTGAACCATCTCCATTTATTCTTACTATCTTCCAGTAAAAACCTGCAAACTTAACATTATTATTCTTAACATCACCACGATAGAAATATGTATCTCCATCATTATCTACTGTCTTATACATTCCATTTTCATTGGCTTGCTCACTTGTCTTACTTAAGGTTACTTCGCCTTTAGCTTTAATTGCTTCTTTAGCTTCATTTACATTTGAGGCACTCATTTGCTCAGTTATTAATAAACAGTCACTTAAGTTATTATAACCTTTCTTAATACAAGTACTTGTTATCTCGTCTATATGTATTCTTTTTAACATCTCATATGTGTCCTTATCATTTTTAGTTAACTTAATATTTATATCTGTATCTATTTTAGAATAACTATTACTTGTTGGAAATACTTTTATACTTATTACTTTATTTTCATTGAAACTATATGTTAAATCTAA
>CANQYO010000063.1 GCA_947628095.1 uncultured Bacilli bacterium
CCCTATTTTCTAATTTAATATTACTACAAATTTTTATTCTTTTCAAGTCCCTTTTTTCTGATTTATTATCAAAAAAACACATGAACATTTTTATTATATTTTATTCATGTGTCGAATTTAATCGAATTTTATTTTAGCTATTTACAAATTTATCTTTATCTATTATAATTTAATTTGTAGGAAGCATTTCGGTTTTTAACTGACATGCCTACCTAAGTTTTTTTTGGTAAAGGCATTAGTCTAAGACTGATGCCATTTTTACTACTAGAATTAAGATAATTATTAGTAATATTATATCTCTTACTACAACCAAAACCCTATATATAAAAGTCTTGACCTTCATATTTGATACCTCCTTTATATTATTTAAAATAATTTTAAAATAATAACAGGTAGGCAAACATCAGCAACCTAATTTGCTTCCATAGACATTAACATAACACACTTTATTTAACAATGCAACACCTTGACATTTCCTTAAAAATCAAGGAAATTTACAGATTTTTTAATAAAATTAACTGAATATTTAAAATTGAACTAAAAAACTAATTCAAACTTAAACACTCAGTTAATTTTTTTTGTTAATTTTTAATTTTTCTAAAAATTATAAGAGAAAAATTTTTTTGAAAAAAAGTTAAAAATAATGTAAAAACATAAGTCAAATTCTCTTTAACTTATGTTTTTTTCATATTTTAAAATTAATCAAATTTTTTTACTATGGATTTAGTCTATTTGGTCCACGGAATAAGAACATTGATTCCTTAACAGTTGGAATATTTAATAAAAGCATTATAAATCTATCAATTCCAATAGCAAAGCCACCATGAGGAGGACAACCATATTTAAAGAAATCAAGATAAAATTCTACATCTTTTCCTAAACCTTTTTCACGAGCATTTTCACATATTTTTTCATAACGATGTTCTCTTTCAGCACCTGTTGTTATTTCAACACCTCTCCAAATTAAATCAAAACCTTGTAAAATTCCATTCTCATCTCGCATATGATAAAAAGCACGTTTTTCAGCTGGATAATCAACTACAAACATAAATTCATGATTAAATTTATCTTTAGCAAGTTGATAAACTAATCTTTCAGCTTCGGTTGTTAAATCATTCTTTTCACTATCAGGAACAACATAATTATATCTTTCTTCTAACTCTTTATAAATATCACTTAATTTCATACAAGGAAATGGTAATGTTGGAACAATTATCTCAGTATTAAACAACTCTTTTACAACATCATTATATTTTTCTTTAACATGTTCTAAAGCATACGTTAACATTTCAGCTTCCATATTCATAACATCATTATAATCTTTTATATAACTAAATTCTACATCAAAACTTGTAAATTCTGTTGCATGACGTGAAGTATTAGAATTTTCAGCTCTAAAACAAGGTCCAACTTCAAAAACACGATTAAAACCAGCTGCCATAGCTAATTGTTTATAAAATTGAGGACTTTGAGCCAAATAAGCCTTACGGTCAAAATATTTAACTTCAAAAACTTCACTACCACTTTCACTAGCTGCTCCTATAAATTTAGGAGTATGAATCTCAGTAAAATCATTGTTATATAAAAATTCACGCATATATCTAACTACTTCACTTTGAATTTGAAAGATTTTCATATTTTTTTCATTACGTAAATCAATAAAACGATTATCAAGTCTTGTATCTAAATTAACTGTCTCTAAATTGTTAAAGTTAAAAGGTAATTCTTCCCCTATTCTTTTACTTGTAACTGTAATTTCACTTGGAATTAACTCAATACCATTTAATTTAACATTTTCATTTTCCATTACTTGGCAATTTACTAAAACTGTACTTTCAAGTGGTAAATTAGAAATTAATTCAACCATTTTTGCATTTTCTTCAATTGACTTTTCAATTGTCATTTGAACACAACCAGTTTGGTCTCTTAAAATTACAAATTGCATCCATTTTTTATCTCTAATTGTATCTACAAAACCTGAAAATTCAATTTTTTCTCCTATATGTTCATGCAAATCTTTAACATTAATTTTTTTTATCATTTTACCCTCCATTAATTAAAAAAAGCCATAAATTTAAGGACGAATTGAACCGCGATACCACCTTAATTCATGACTATCATGCACTCTAATTTTTAACGCAAATTAAACGATTGTTTTTAAATTGATGTCTTCACTAATTACTCTTAATAATTTTCACCAACCATTATCTCTCTATAAAGATATAACTAGTTACTCTTTCAATCAACATTGAACTAATTTTATCATATTAAATTTAACTTGTCAATTTCTAAAAGCCTTTATTTTATTAAAGTACTTACTACTAATTCTTTAACTCTTTCTACTTGCTCAACATAAATATCTTTAATATCATTAGGAATTATTATTTCGTGTATCTCTCCTATTCCTTTTAATAATTTTAAAATATTTATATCTAATAATTTAGTAAATATTTCTTGAAACTCTACATCTTTTTGCAAATATTCTAAAGTATCTTTATCAGTTAAGTCCATTATAGCTAAAGAATTATCATAAACATAGTAATCACTTTTATATGAAAACGACCATTCATAATCAAATAAAGGAGCTAACTTTAAACTAGTAGTTGATACTTGAAATAATAAATTGTCACCTTTTCTATCATTTTCTCCAGCTAAAAAGTCCCTTACAAACAATCTCTTTAAAGATAAAATAAATTCTTTTTTTAATTTTTCATCTTTAAAATATTTATTAAAAATATCTAAATTACTTAAAAAAGGTGATAAAGCATATAAAGGTATACCTAAATCATGTGTGGTTTTATAAGAAAATTTAGGACTACAAAAATTAAGAGAAGCCAGACCATAACTTGGTTCACATTTTAAGTGATTAACTTTAGCTAATGAATAGTTTACAGTTTCTAAATCAAAATATTTAGAAATAGCTTCCCCTAAAAGTTCATTAATAATTTCAAATGAAGATAAATCTTTAAAAAAATAAGCATTAGAATTTTCATAATACCAATTTCCAATATATTGATATAGACTTCTTCTTGGAACTCCTATAATTTTACTTAACTTATCAATATAAAAATCAAGATTTAAAGAGGAATCTATTTCAAGAATTTTTTCTCTAAGTTCTAATAATCTTGTTTTTTCAGTAAATAATCTTGTAAGTTCTATACTCATTTTTAAAAAACCTCATACCACTCATTTCCAAATTGTTTTTTTAAAGTCAATTTTTTAATACTTGGTTCCAATTCTTCTCTTTGGTCTTTATTTTTCTCTTCTAAAAAAGCTTTCAAAGAATATAAAAATTCTAATTCATTTAAAAGTTGCTCTTGTCTTTGATTAATAATTTCAAGTGTTGTTTTTAAAAGCATTATTTTATTTTCAATTAAAATACTTTGACGTTCTAAATAATTCATAATCTCACCCTTTTTGTCTGCATATTATATAATAAATTTCATAAAAAAACAATAAAATTTTTATATTTATTGTTTTATTTAAAACGATATTTTATTTTTTCTTCTTGACAATAAAGTTTTATCTCTTCTTTTAAATTATCAAAATAAGTATTATCATTAAAAAGATAAATTTTAGCATATTTTATATATAAATCATGGTGATATTCATTTATATATTTTAAAACTTTCTTTTTAATTGTCATACTTTTTAAATTCAAAAATTCAAATTCATATTCTTTTGCATAATCTTTAGTTTTTTTAACTATAGCTTTATAATCAGTAAGATAAGGAAAGATTGGTGAAATAGCAACTATTGTATAAATACCATTTTTAGTTAATTCTTTTATTGTTTTTAATCTATCTTCAATTTTACTATTTTTTTCAATATCCTTTCGAAATTTATCATCAAGAGTATTTAAAGATATTACAACTTTTAATTTTTTAATTTGTTTTAGTAAATCAATATCTCTTAAAATTAAAGCATTTTTGGTTTCAATCGTTAAAGTAAAATCAAAATTAATTAATTGCTTTAAAATATTCCTTGTTATTTCATATTTCTCTTCATATAAATTATAACAATCTGTTGACGAAGACATTAAATAATGTTTGCCTTCAACACTTAATTTTTTCAACTTATAATTTGTTCTTTTAACATCTAAAAAAGTTCCCCACTCTTCATTATAACCTTTTAGATTTCTTAAAAAAGAAGCATAACAATACATGCAAGCATTAGGACAGCCCACATAAGGATTTATAACAAAATCTACGCCAAAAACTTTAGATTTTGCAATAAATCTATTCACATTTACCTCATTAATTTTCATAACTAACCTCATTATAATTATATCAAATTTTTCTTGATTTCTGTTATAAAAATTAAAAAAAATTAAGTTTAATGTGATAAACTTAATTCTTCATTTTCTTCTTTGATTTCTTCTTTGATTTCTTCTTTATTGTATCTATTAAATAAATAGATAATCATATCAAAATAAATTTTTAAAGCTTCGGAATTTTTATTTTCTTTGATTAATTCTAAAGCTACATTTAAATAAGTAGTTCTTAAATAAACACATAATGAAACAGCTTCTTTATCTTCAACTAATTGATTAGCAAGACTAGGACCATAATTTTCATATAAACTAGCTTCATTTTGTAAAGTTTCATCTTCTCTTAACACTTCAATTAATGCTTTAAGTTCAAGATATAAATTATCATTTTGAGACATTCCTAAAACTTGATAGATTGCGGTTAAGATGTAATAAAAACGTGAACCTGTAATAAGTTTATAAATATATGCATAATCACGACCATATTTTGGGTCAGCTGATTTTTCATTACAACAGCTTCTAACTTCTGTTAATTTACACCAACCTTTAGAACATTTATATTTTGTTCCTGACCAACTAGATTGAGATGTATATTCGTCTAATCTATCACATAAAGCACAACATTTACCATATCTTTCTTTTATTTTATCTTTTGCTCTAATACTTTTATCAAAATCATTTGCCATAATTTTCCCCCTAAAACGGTTCATATTATATCATATTTTAATAAAAGATGCAATTTATTTATTTAAAAGCACTAAATAAAATTGAAAGTGCCCGATATTTTTATCCCGGTCAATAAGTCTTTTAAAAAGTTCTTTCCACTTTCTTA
>CANQYO010000064.1 GCA_947628095.1 uncultured Bacilli bacterium
TTACACTTAACTTTTATTTCTAATTTTTCAAGGTATTTATTCATTTTGTCTTACCTCCTTGTCCCTATTTTCTAATTTAATATTACTACAAATTTTCATTCTTTTCAAGTCCCTTTTTTCTGATTTTATATCAAAAAAACACATGAACAAACTTATTATATTTTATTCATGTGTCATATTTAATCGAATTTTATTATTGCTATATAATTTTCAGTTATTTACAAAAAATAATTTCTTTGTTATAATTGGTATGTATTTGAGATTATCTCATATATTAAAAAAGGACATTTTCTAGTTCAGCTAGATGTGCTCCAAAAAAATTGGTGAACGCTCTAACAAACGTTAGAGCGTGTTTTTATTTTAACAAAAGTATACAAACAAGCATAACTTCTAAAATAAAATGAAGTATTACTATAATTTGTAAAAAATTAATTCTACTCTTCATAGTTACCACCTCCTAACTCTAGTAAACCTAGAATGAGGAGCACGGACTAACGTGTCTAGAAAACATCCTAATTAATATAATAGCAGAATTTAATTTTATAAAGCCTTTTATTTACACAATATTTACATTTATGTTTTTACACTATTTGACAAAATTAAAAATTAAGAAAATATTTAATTCAATTCTTAAAATTCACTTGATTTTTTAAGCAAATTTTACTATTCTTAACTTAGGGTTAATTTATACTTTTAGATGTCGCCTTCTAACTTCAATTCGTGGAACGCTAATGCTAATATGTTTACTGTTCGACCTCTTGGTGAGTTCAACAATAATAACATTGGTAATACCTTTGGCGTGCGCTAGATTTTAATCAAATCTTTAAAATACAATCATGGTTTATTTAAAAGAGATTAAAAACAAAGTTAATCCTTGGGTTTTCCTAAAAAGAAAATATAGATATTTAATAATATACTTTTTATTGAATTAATACTATATTAAAAGACATATAAATAACATATGTCTTTTTTGATTATAATTTATTTTACTTATGCTTTTCTATTCCATCAATTATATAATCTTCACTTTTATGAGGTTCTTTTCTAAGAAGATTTAAAAAATCAAGTTGTCTTAAAACTTCATACACTACTATAGAACAACAATTAGAAAGATTTAAACTACGAACATTACTAGTCATAGGAATTCGCATACAATGTTCTAAATCTTTTTGTAAAATACTTCTAGGAATTCCCGTTGATTCTTTTCCAAATATTAAATAAATATCTCCCTCTTCATAACTTTTTTTATAATCAAAGCTAGTATGTGGCTTTTTCCCATATCTTGTAAAATAATAATATGTTCCTTTATTTTTACTCTTGAATTCGTCAAAGTTTTTATAAACTTCATATTCTAATTTATCAATATAATTAACACCACTTCTTTTAACACTTTTTTCATCTAATTTAAAACCTAAAGGTTCTATTAAATGCAATTTAGTTCCAGTTGCTACACAAGTTCTCATAATATTTCCTGTATTTGTAGGAATTTCAGGTTCATATAAAACAATATTAATCATTTTATTACCTCCAAATTACCATTTAAAATAATTGGAGAAAAACCATTAATTTCATCATATAGCAATCCTTCAGGAATAGGATTATATAAATAAATTTTCTTACCATTTTTAAAAGCTTCATACATTTCTAAAAAAGTTGAACCACCTATATAATTTTTAACTCCATGTTTTTCAAAATTTAAAACTAAAATTGCATCCACATCTTTAATTCTTTCTTCACTTAATTTAAACATTCTAGCTTTAAAAGAAGCATGACTTTCATTTCCAAGACGCCTAATTTCATCTTCTGTTTCAGGGTGAAGATAAGTATGTGGAACAAAAACCTCATATTTTTTTTGTTCTAAATATTCTTTTATTTCTTTGATATCTTTAAAAAAAGCTTTACTACAAACTATAAATATTTTCATTCAATCACCAAGGAAATTATATAATAATCTAACTAAAAAGTAAATATTATATTGGTAAAGCTATCACTACTCTAGTTCCTTCATTTAATCTTGAAAAGTATTTTAAAGTTCCATCATGAAGTTCAATTATTTCTTTAGATAAACTTGTTCCTAACCCCGTTCCATTTTTCTTAGTAGTAAAAAAAAGATTTGTAACATTTTCTAAACACTCTTTATCCATCCCTATTCCATTGTCTTCAATTGTAATAAAAAATTTATTTTTTAAAGTTTTGGTGGAAATCTTAATTACCATTTTATCTTTTTTAATATCATAAGCCTCACTTGCATTTTTTAAAATATTATAAAATACTTGTTTTATTCTATTATAATCGATATTTAAAAATAATTCTTCATCTTCAGGAATATTTAATTCAATTTTAATCTTATTCTCTTTAAAAAATAATTCTAAAGATTTTATTACTTCATCGAGTAACATATAAATATCTGTGATATCTTTTTTAATTTCTAATTTTGTATATTCTAAATAATCATCCATCATAGTAAGGGTTCTTTCAATTTCACTTTTTACAATTGGAATATACTTCTTGGCTTTATTGGTATCATTTATATCTAACATATCAAGATAACCTTTACAAACAGCAATTGGATTTTTTATTTCATGAGTTAGTTTAAAAAGTGATGTTCGAAGTACTTTCTCTTTTTCAAGTTCTCTTATAGCTGTATTTAAATTCATAATTTCTTCTCCTCTCAACAAAAAGATTAATACTAAGTAACTTATTAAATAGAAAATAATCATTCTAAAGAAAACATCCAAAAAATTTACAATAAATAAATTATTATTTATATTAAAATAAAATACTTCAACTGCCAAAATAATGCTTTTAATGAAAACGAAAATACTTAATAAACTTCGACTTTTTATTGCTTTTCGATTAAATATTAAATAAATAACATAATACAAAACATACTCAAAAAAGATAAAAAAGATATTATATTTAAGTAAAAGAACATAATAAAAACCTATTAAAATTGATAATAAAATACTTGTTAATTCATATCTTTTTAAATAACTTATTAAAAGTGGAATATTTATTAAAATTAAAGATTTAGTGTAATTTTTGAAACCAATAAATAATAAAACTTCAATTATTAATACAATATTCAAAAAATCATTTGTTTTTCTTTTATAGTTATTATTGTAAGATAAATTAATAATGTAAATAGCAAGTGGTAAAAAAATAATACTAATATTAAAAACAATTCCAATCACTTAACCACCTCATGATTAGTATTGCATATTACTTTGTCGAATTTAATCGAATTTTAGCATAATTAAAAAAAAACGATATTTTTATCGTTTTATGTCGTCAATATATTTTTTTAACTGTTTAGAGTTATTTCCTAAAATTATTTTTAATTGATTATCAATTTCAACTATTCCTTTAGCACCTAATTTTTGAATTGCTTCTTTATTAACTTTAGTTGTATCTCTTAAGGTTACAATAAACCTCGATAAATTATAATCACTTGTAACAATATTATCTTTTCCTCCAAGATAATCAATTAATTTATTAATTTCTAAATGTGCATCTTTTTTTGTTGATTTTAAAACTGCTAATAAAATAATAATAAATACAACAACTATAATAATATACTTTTCCATCTAATCACCTTAATTAATTATATAATATTTTTTACTAAATTAAAAGGGTTATTTAAAAATATAAAGAAAAGCATAAAAAAAGGAAATTATATTTCAAATTTCCTATTTAATTAAACTTGAAGATTGTTCAACCTTGTCATATATAGAATCAAATTGTAATGCTGCATCACCTAAGTTAAGTGCATCAACTGAATCTTTTAATAATTTATTTAATTTATATTTTCTATTACAAATTTCTACATATTCAGGGTTAACTTTTTTATTATATAACTTAGCATGTGGTAAACCAGTTGATTTTTTTATACTTTCAATCATAGTATCACACATTTTAATTTCATCATTAAGTGAAGAAATTAATGTTCTTAAACGTTTTAAACGCTCACTAACACTTGTTAATTTTTCTTTTTCAGAAGTTTCTCTTGAAGCCTCTTCCCTTGAAGGTGCTTCTTCTGCTTCATAAGCATCTTCAGCATCATCTAAACCTACTCTAAAGATTGAATCAGAATCATATTCTTCGGCATCAGAACCTGGGTAATCTGTTACAATAGGTCTTCTTCTAGTAGCAACTCTTTCACCTGGTAATGCTCCTATACCTCTTGTATAATTTTCAACATCTTCCATTTCTTCACCATTTTCAAAATCACCAAAGGCTTCTTCATCTAAATCAGTAGTTGCCCCTATTCTTTCAGGATTTATAGTTCTATATATTTTATAAGCATTGAAAGCTGATTTTCCTAAAACATAAGTCCAAATTGCAGCAGGTATAATAGCTGGTATTTGAATTGAAAAAGATGATAAGATATTAGCTAAGAACGGAGATACTACTCCAGTTAATAAATAAGCTATTACTATTAAAATTGCAGAATTACTTAAAGATTTTAAAATTTGCATAACTTCTTTAAATGTTATTTTTTTCTTACGACGTTTTCTTTCTCTTGGAGTATCAAGAATACTAAATAAATCTTTAGCTTTCTTAGCTATATTACTAGAAGCTTTAGGAGCATTATTTTCTTCTGTTTTACTTGCTTCTTGTTTATTTTTTTCTTGTTTAAGTAGTGGTGAATATACTTCATAAAACTCATTAAAGTTTCTTATTGGCTTTTTAGCTTCCTTTTTTAAATTACTAATTAATTCTTGAAATTTTAAATCTTGTGGATAATAAAGTAAATCTTCAAATTCATAAACGACTAAATCCCAATCATCATCGGATAATTTTTCTATTTCATTAATTCCCATGATAGGTAATTTCTTATTATATTTTTTATTAACCCTATTAATAATAACTTTAATGATTTGATTACATTCTTTTTTCACACATATTCCCCCTTAAATCGTTCTATATTATATCATAAAGCCTCATATTTGTCAATTACAGCTAATAAAATGATGTAGTAAACTAGATGTGGGAAAATAAAAAATTTCAAAATAAAAGAGAAAACACTCAATATTTAAAAACTGTTA
>CANQYO010000065.1 GCA_947628095.1 uncultured Bacilli bacterium
AGAAAATGCTCCTTTTCGATAAAAATTTACATATCATAATTCTTACCAAAAAGGAGCCATTTTTTACCAAAGACACAAACTATTTGCACTACTAAAAGATACGAAAACAAAGCGATAATAAATCATAGATGAAGTAATAACTACGCCTTATTACTTAGTGCTTACGAATCAAATATCATTATTGATGCTTAATCTGGTAAGATGTAGTATATTCCCGAATAATCGTATCCTTGTCCAACTTATATGTTTTAATAATACTATTCATATTTTCAATATTCTTAAAATTGTTGGGTTGGGTAATTGCTACTATACACTTTCTAACATTCTCTTTAAATTTATTTAATAATGGAGGTGTCATTATTTTTATTTGTGGTAAAGGAGAACATTCATAAGTAAATACATTACTATTATGAATCATAACAGGGAAACAACTTGTTTCTTCATCTTGATATAAATTATTAAACCATGAAAGTGACCCTATCAGCTGGTTACAATCATGCTTACAAATGGTGTCTGTAATTGTTTCATTTTTGCATTCAATTACTAGATAATCCCCTGCGCCTAGCATCACAAAATCATCTGGACCCTTACCAACTTCTTTCTCTGGTTGGCTTGCCTTAAAACCGATCATTTCAAAAACATCTCTTATTGCATTTTCAAATTTTTTCGAAGTACCCTCCTCAAATTTCAAATCTCCAAGTATTGTATCTGCAAATAAGACAAGTTTATTTGCATCTAATTGTCTTTGGTTTATGTTATCAATAATAATCTGTGCTTGGCTAGAAATATCCATAACAAATTTAGAAAATTGAATTCCCTCTATTGGATTCAAAATCTCCATGTTGTCTTTTTTGGCAGATTTCAAAATCTGCTGTGCGCTATTTTCATCAAAGAAATTTGTGTATTCTGCAAGTATCTGTTTATAATATCCTTTTAACCTTAAGTTGTCCTCATCGTTTACCAATTCATTAATTATGCTTGCAGCCTTCTGATAATCTCTATACAAGGCACAATTGAATGCTTTCCTTATTACCAAAGCATACTTACTCAAATTTATTGTCTTATCATATTCTACCGATGAAGTTACATTTTTACATAATTCAACCCATTTGGAATTCCTTTCTAACAGATAATTTCCAATATCCATAATCTCATCTATGGTTTGCCCCTCAATCTGTTCACACATTTTTTCCGAAAGTTCAAACTGTGCCCTAGTAGCATTGCTAAAAAGTTCATAGCCATTATCAGAGTATAAGACATTTGTCAACTGATTTCCCAATAAATATACAAGGCAATAATCATTACTTGATCTGATTCCACGTCCCATTCCTTGCTCTATTCGTTGAATTTGTTCTCTCTGAATCCGCTCACTCTTTCTTACAACTTCTTGTTCATACTTATCATTCATATTACTGATATTTGGGAGACCATCGACAACAATTATCCGACATGCATCATCTGGCAAATCAATTCCATCATATCGATTAACAAATATATACAAGCCATTATTCCTATTCTTAATCAATTCAATTCCTGCTGAAATATTACTTGAATTGAGAACACTTCCACCTAGTTTTTCCCAACATTCTGCCATTGCATATGAAGGCACTAATACAACCACATTATACTTCTTAGCCTTTTGAGCGATCGCATTTCTAACCTCAAATTCAGTAATATCTTTATTAATAATTTTAGGAACTACAATAAGTCTTTCCCCAATGTCGTTTGCTTTCTCAGGTGAAATTACTGTCATTCTTTTATCAAAATCAACCCCCATAACAGTTGAAAAAGGACTATCATCCGGTAAAGTTGCACTCATATATATTCTACGTTTTGCTTCATCAAAACTTGTTATTTTCTGTATAGGTGTGCAATTAGGAATTATACTTATTTCTTTTGCTGAAATATAACAATGTGACAATTTCAGACAGTCTTTTATCAAATCAAGTTTAAACTTTACTGCATCATTTTCTCTATTTGCAGATAATATTTGATAAACCCGCTCCATTTTCTCTTGCCATGACCAAAAAGGTACCATCATATTGTCAAATGTATTCTGCGAATTGACAATCTCTCTAAATCTTCCTTCTGACTGTGTTTTCATGTCATCATAAAACAAATTAGCAAAAAGATTATATAACTCATTAGTTCTTGGTATAGTAATAGAGAATTGTTCTTGAATACATGATATACACGCATGCATATCATCAATCACAATACTTCCTATTGAGTAGTTATTCTCTTCCCTTAAACCAAATATACTTTTTCCATTTACTAACTTCTGTATCCCTATAACGAGGATAGCTTTCTTACGTTGATAATCTAAATCATTTTCAGTATCAGTTACCCTTATTCCTAATGCTTTTGCTTGCGAAATTACCTGTTCAACCAAAAACTTATCAGGTACAACATATAAAGCAGGACCAACACCCTCATTCAAACAGCTCTGTAGAATTAACAATGCAACCAAAGTTTTTCCACTGCCTGTATTCATCTTGATAATTGTATCTTTATTTTGTCTGACGTTGAACCATTGTTTCCACACTTCTCCTTGCACATCTCTAGGATACTGATATTTATTGTCTTTTCCCGTTAGTGCCATAAAAATATCTCTCGGATTTATTTGTTTCTGTATTGAATTTATTCCTAATTGTGTAAAATCAATCATTTTTGTTTATCCCTTTCACTATTTATATTATTTCATTTAGTTTTTCTGAAATTTCATCTGATATCATAATAGCGATACTTGTTACCATTTTACCATTCAAAGAAGGACTAAATTTTTGAACCCCCTGTTTAGTAATATTATTTTAAACTTACTAGGATAAAAATGGGCAGGAAAAGTAGCGGACCTTTTTCCTTAACATCACTACAACATCACAAGCCATTTCCGATATCCGAAAACCAACATAAATACTGGCGGCTTTTTCAATCCCATTTCATCACTCAAACTCGACGTGTCCCTCGTTATTCTTAACTATATTTATTTAAGTTTTATGCAAACACACGCCGTTTTTTATTTCAATTACATCATTTATTCTGGCTTGCTGATTTTCTGTTGCCAAAATGTCTTCAATAAAATAACTATTAGAATATTGAATAATTTGCAACACTGTTCCTGTAATTACAAATTATCAGATACTACTTTATGCATTTATTTGGTGCAATGTTATCATTTCATTATCGGTATGATAACTCTAGCTCGGTAACTGCGAACAATAGCTATATGTTTCATACTAAATCATAAATGTATTTCTCAAACTTTTATTTAATAAAATTTTCAACCTGTTGCATTAACATATTCCAATCTATTTCCGTGACTGCACCAGCGGCAAGTGTTACTGCGAGTTTCATAGAAAAATCGCCTGCAAACTTTTTGATTCCTGCAAGAGCCCTTCTTATACGGTTCATTTTCGGAGCATCGCTTTTCAACTGCTCCTGAACCATTTCCAAATCATCTTTCACATTCTCGATTTCTTCTGGATCAACTCCCTGTATCTCAGGCAATGATGCAAGCAATTTGTCAATCAGAGTAATCATAGAACTTGTATCATTTGTAGTATTGTAAGTATTTATCACTCCATTATTCTGTTGGCTTGCTGAACCATTAACAGTTTCAATATTTTGAATATATGTATTTCCACTCATAGTTTTTTCCATCTCATCACAAATAATCATTTCCATCGAAAGGTTGTCATTTATAAAATCTATAAGAGGTTTAAACGCCATATCAAGGAAGCTTTGAATATTATCATTTATTTTTCTACTCGACCAGCAATATCTCATTGCCTGTCCACGCACATTTACCTTATCCTCATTGTTTATAAACAAAAGGTACTCATACTGTGCCTTAATATGACACGCTTCATCTTCAGGCGGATTAAAATCCGCCCATCCTGAACAGCCTATGGCGTAGCATTTCTTAAAATCATAATCAACACCCGAGATTTTATCTTTAATGAATCCTGATATTAACTCATTTCCATCTATAAATTTGAGAAAACGAGAAAGATTTATATCTGCCGTGTCATCAGTGCTATTGAGCAGGTTACTTGATAACCTGCGAAATTCTAAACTCAGCTTTCTTAATTCCAATCTGTTCATATATCCACCCCACAATACGGACAAAATATCTTTGCCGCTCTAGCACAATAAAGCACCTTAACTCTGCGACCACAACACGAACAAGCAAACTCAATTTCCGTGGTATCCTTATCCTTCAATTCTTTTGTTGTAACCTTTTTCAATGGCTTAAAATCCATTTTTATCAAACCCTTTGAGCGATTAACCGACCTCTGCATTTTCTTGAATGACTTATTTAATTCCTCCACCATATGGTTATAAGCTATTGCTTGTGCCTGCTCAATTACATCTGATGACAGAAATTCATTTTTCTCTCTTGCCAGACCGCAATATGGACAAAACAATTCTTTAAAAGATTCATCGTCATTCTGATACTCTCCAGCTTGTAGCTTAAATTCCGAGTCGCAATAAGGACATTCAAAGGTTACATATCCTTCACTATCCCCTTGAATAGTTATTGCGAAATTTTCTGTTGACATATCATATCCCGCTCCGCTCTCAAATTCTAATACTGTGATTATAGTTATCTACCCAAATTCGCTTACACCCCGCATAAATACTGGCTTTTTCAATCCCATTTCCTCACTCGAACTCAATGGATGATCGGACGTTCTATGCACTCTCATGCCAAAAAATTTCATTATTTCCCCGCATTTTAATGTTGTTTACTCTCATTACTTTTGTCTCTCCCGGATATGAGTGTCATATTAGTGTCACGGCATTCACAATTTGATTTCCACCACGTCCTCTATATTGCACTGCAGCTCTCTGCATATTG
>CANQYO010000066.1 GCA_947628095.1 uncultured Bacilli bacterium
AATACTTCAAATCTTTCAAATAAATTCATAATTAAATCAACTCTCTTTTTACCTTGATTTAATTATACACCATTTTTTTTTTATTTTTTAAGCGATTGCCATAAAAAATTTGACATTAAAATTTAAAAGACATATAATGTAATGGTCTGGGTAAAAATTATATTATTAAAAAAATAAATATTTCAGTTTCTGAAATATTTTAATTATCTTAATTTTTGGAGGGTATATGTTAAAACTATTTAAAAACTTAGGAAAAAAAGAATTTTTATTTATTTTTATTTCAATTTTATTTATTGTTGTTCAAGTTTTATTAGATTTAAAACTTCCTGATTATATGGAGAATATTACAACTTTAGTACAAACTGGTGGTAATAGTCAAGAAATTTTAAAACAGGGCTTTTACATGTTAAGCTGTGCATTTGGAAGTTTGGCAACTAGTTTTATTGTTGGTTATTTAGCAACTTATATTGCTAGTCATTTTGGAGAAATTATTAGAGGAAAAGTTTATCGTAAAGTTTTGAACTTTAGTATGGAAGAAATTAAAGAATTTTCTGTTTCAAGTTTGATTACAAGAACTACTAATGATGTAGGGCAAGTTCAAATGTTAATTTCTTTTGGTTTACAAGCTTTAATAAAAGCTCCAATTATGGCTGTTTTTGCCATTTTAAAAATTGCAGGAAAAAATATGCAATTTAGTATTTTAACTTTTATTGCTGTATTTTTATTACTTATTTTAATAACAATTATTATTTTTACAGTTATACCAAAATTTAAAATTGTTCAAAAATTAACAGATAATTTAAACCGTATTACAAGAGAAAATTTAACTGGTATTCGTGTTGTTCGTGCTTTTAATGCCGAAGATTATCAAAATAATAAATTCAATGAAGCTAATCAAGAACTAACAAACACTCAATTATTTAATCAACGTGTTATGGGTTTAATGCAACCATTTATGTCACTTTTAATGTCAACTTTAACTTTAGCAATTTATGTAACTGGTAGTATTTTAATAAAAGAAGCAGTTGGAGTAAATAAACTTCAAATATTTAGTGATATGATTGTATTTTCGTCATATGCTATTCAAGTTATTATGTCTTTTATGATGCTTGTTATGATTTTCTTAATTTACCCTCGTGCGAGTGTATCTGCTAAAAGAATTTTAGAAGTTTTAGAAACTGAAAATAAAATAAAATCTGGAACGAAAAAAGAGGGAAAAGAAATAGGAACTATTGAATTTAAGAATGTTTCATTCAAATATCCTGATGCTGAAGAATGTATAATTAAAAATATTTCGTTTAAAGCTAAATTGGGAGAAACAATAGCTTTTATTGGAGGAACTGGTTCAGGAAAATCAACTTTAGTTAATTTAATTCCAAGATTTTATGATGTTACTAGTGGTAGTATTTTAATTGATGGTGTTGATATTCGTGATTATGACCTTGAGTCATTACATAAAAAAATTGGTTATGTTCCTCAAAAGGCAGTTATGTTTAGAGATACTGTCAAGGGTAATGTCTCATATGGAAAATCTTTAAATAAAATAACTGATGAAGATATTAAAAAAGCTCTTGATGTAAGTCAAGCAACTGAATTTGTTTCTAAAATGTCTGATGGTATTAATTCATTTATTGCCAGAGGTGGAACTAATGTAAGTGGAGGTCAAAAGCAAAGATTAGGAGTTGCAAGAGCAGTAGCAAGACGTCCAGAATTTTATATATTTGATGATACTTTCTCAGCTCTTGATTATAAAACCGATTATAATTTACGAAAGGCATTAAAAAAATACACTAAAAATGCTACAACTTTAATTGTTGCTAGTCGTGTTGGAACTATTTTAGAAGCAGATAAAATAATTGTTCTTGATAATGGTGAAATGGTAGGCGAAGGAACACATCAAGAACTTTTACAAAACTGTCCAATATATCATGCAATTGCAATTAGTCAATTAGACGAGGAGGAATTAAAATGAGACCTGGAAGAAGACCTGTAAATGAGAAACCCAAAGATTTAAAATCATCTCTTAAAAAATTATTTTTCTTTTTAAAACCTTATATTATTCCTATTATAATTGCAACAATCTTTGCTGGAATTGGTTCTATCTTTTCTATAATAGGACCAGATAAAATAAAAGAAATAACTAATGAAATTATTTTAGGTTTAAAGACCGATATTAATATGAATAAGATTATAAATATTGCCATTTTTTTAATTACTATTTATTTAATAGGTGCAGTTTTAACTTATTTTGAACATTTTATAATGGCAACAGTTACTAATCGTTTTTCAAAGAAACTTCGTGAATCAATAAGTTTAAAAATTAATAAATTACCTTTAAAGTATTTTGATACAACTCCTTATGGTGATATCTTATCTCGTGTAACTAATGATGTTGATACAATGAGTCAAACTATAAATCAAAGTATTGGAACTTTTGTTAGTAGTGTAACTTTATTAATTGGTTCAATTATTATGATGTTTTATACAAATTATATTTTAGCAATTACAGCTATTTTATCTAGTTTATTTGGCTTTTTATTTATGTCAATTGTTCTTTTCAAAAGTCAAAAATATTTTGAAGCTTTTCAAGAAGAATTAGGTAATTTGAATGGACAAATAGAAGAAACTTATACTGGTCATAATATAGTAAAAGTTTATAATGGTTATGATTATGAAACAAAAGCATTTGACGAAATAAATAATAAGATGTTTAAAAGTGCTATGAAAAGTCATTTTTATTCAGGACTTATGCAACCATTTATGGGCTTTATAGGTAATTTTGGTTATGTTTGTGTTTGTGTTGTTGGTTCATATTTAGCTCTTAATGGTAATATTTCTTTTGGAGTGATTATTGCTTTTACTATCTATGCTCGTTTATTTACACAACCATTATCTCAACTAGCTCAAGTTGCTACTTCGTTCCAAAGTGCGGGAGCTGCTAGTGAAAGAGTTTTTGAATTTTTAAATGTTCCTGAAATGGAAGAAGAAAAGGTAACAACTAATTTAGATAAAACTAAAGTTAAAGGTGATATCGAATTTAAACATGTAAATTTCTCATATAATGAAAATAAAACAATTATTAAAGACTTTAGTGCTAAAGCAAAATCTGGTTCTAAAATTGCAATTGTTGGTCCAACGGGAGCTGGTAAAACAACGTTAGTTAATCTTTTAATGAAATTTTATTTAATAAATTCAGGAGATATTTTAATTGATGGTGTTAGCATTAAAAATTTATCAAGAGAAAATATACATGATTTATTTATTATGGTATTACAAGATACATGGGTATTTGAAGGAACAATTAAGGAAAATATTATTTATAATACCAAAGATGTTTCAGATAAAAGAGTAAAAGAAGTAGTTAAAAAAGTTGGACTTGACCATGTAATAAGTACTTTAAGTCATGGTTATGATACAGTTTTAAATGATAATGAAGTTTTATCAGCTGGAGAGAAACAATTACTAACTATTGCTCGTGGTATGATAAAAAATGCTCCATTCTTAATTCTTGACGAAGCTACTTCTTCAGTTGATACTAGAACAGAAGAGATTGTAAGTAAAGCTATGGACAAATTGACTGAGGGAAGAACATCTTTTATAATTGCACATAGACTTTCAACAATCAAAAATGCAGATTTAATTTTAGTTTTAAATGAAGGAAATATAATTGAACAAGGTACTCATGAAGAATTACTTGCAAAAGATGGTTTTTATGCTAAATTGTATAATTCGCAATTTGAAAGTATAACTAAATAAAAAAATAAAATGTCAAGTTAATTTATTTATAAAATGCAGTATGTTATAATAATATAGTTATATATAGGAGGAAATATGAGTAATTTAACACAAAACGTATATAATATAGAAGATTTATATTTAGTAAAGTTTAAAGAAAATTATAAAGAATATCTAAGTGAAAACGGAAAAATGCGTGAAAAAGATGGCTTTTACTTTTCACCTGATACGTATTATTTAGTAGAAAGAACTGTAATAAAAGAAAATTTTAAATATGACGAATATTATGAAGAATGTATAACTGGAATTGATTTTTACACTCGTAGTGATTATCGTGAATTAAATGATATTCCTCCTATATTTGAATGTGTTGAAACATTGCCTTTAGATTACTTTAATGAAAGTGAACTTGAAACACACCAAGTTACATCTTCTCGTTTATTTATTGTTTTTCAACAAATAAATTTTCCAGGTCTTCAAAATAAAAAATCAGAAAATAGTAAAATTTTGAGATATGGAGAAAAAGTATGTTAGAAATCATAGAGTTTTTAAAGGAAAGACAGGAAACTATTAGTACTATGGAATCAGCAACTGGTGGCTATATTGCTTCAGCAATTACTAACATCAGTGGCTCAAGTTTAGTATTTAAATATGGGGCAGTTACTTATTCTAATGAATATAAAATTAAAATGGGTGTTAGTGAAGATATATTAAATACTTATTCAGTTTATAGTATGGAATGTGCTAAAGATATGAGTTTAAAAATTTCTCTTTATGCAAATGCAGATTATGGAATAGGAATAACAGGTAAAATTAATGATTATGACCCTAATAACCTAGTTGGTGATAATACAGAAGTATTTATTAGTATTTATTCTAAAAAAGAAGATAAGTATTATTCCAAAAAAATGAAAGTTAAAAATCAATCAAGAGAAAAAAATAAAGAATTAATTAAAGAAAATGTAATTGATTTGTTTAAGAAAAATATTATGCTATAAATTAAATTATAATAATTATAAATTTGTAAATAATTATAATAAAAATCTATTAAATTCGACACATGAATAAAATATAATAAGTTTGTTCATGTGTTTTTTTTGATATAAAATCAGAAAAAAGG
>CANQYO010000067.1 GCA_947628095.1 uncultured Bacilli bacterium
AATGCAAATGATACTCCTACTACTGCAATAACTAGTATAGCTATACCAACAATTGATAAAATTGCTTGTTTTGAATTATTTTCCATTTTATTTTTATATCCTCCTTATAATAAAATATTAGCATATTAAATTTATTTTTACAATATGTTTTTTGAAGTTTCCATTTTTTTGTTTTGCATTTTACATTTATTTTTATTTTTTAAATTAGTTTTTAGTTAAGAAAAAAGACCCGTTGGTCTTTAATTTATTTTCTTAAATGCTATCGTTTGCTTCAACTGTTATTTTTAATGAATAGTATAAGTTACTATATACTGCTTTTCCAGTATTGGCACCACCATTAGTTTCAGCACTTGCACGATATGTAGCTTTAGTATCTGTATCACTTATAGTTACACTCTCATTTACCCACATAGTTAAAGTATAACTATCTGTTTGTTCTTCTCCAGAAGCAGCTATTTTACCACTTGCAATTTGGAAACCACTAGTTGAATTTCCTGCAACACCACCATTTTCACTACCATATGAAGCTGTTACTGTTCCACCAGTTGATGTTACATAAACATTAATTTCACTATCTTTCATACGAACTTTTGAACCTTGTACATCACCAGCCTTAGCTATTACAGTATAATTAATAGGATTAGAATTTGCTGGAGTTTGACCAATTACACGGAATTTAAATGTTGAGTTTTGTTTTCCTTCTGTAGCTGTTTGAGGAAATTGATTTGTCAACGTTAAAGCATCGTCTTCTTCATAACTAAATTTAATACTACCTGTTGTAATAACGTTATTCATTGTTCCGGTTTTAGAATAAGTAAAGAACGCAAATGACACTCCTACTAAAGCAATAGCTAATATAGCTATACCAGCAATCGATAAAAGAGCTTCTTTTGAACCACTACCACTATTTTCCATTCTATTATTCCTCCTATAATAAAATATTAACACAATTTTTTAGAAAAACCAATATATTTTTAATATTAATTTACATCTTTAGGCAATAAAAAAGAGGTTAATTAGTAACCCCATCTCTCTATTTTAAAATTAATATTAAATTCTCTTCCTAAATGAATAGCATCTTTTTCAGTTTCATAAAGCAAGTCCATAGTCAAGCCATTAACAGCACTTCCTCTATCTAAAACTATTCCATAAAAGTCCCCTGATGCATGTTTATAATTTGATATTTTTATAATACTTCCACAAGGAATAGTTTTATCTGCTGCTAATATACGTATTTTCCCATAGTTTTTATCTGTATAATAAATATTTCCATTTCTAACATCTTGACGAGGACTGCATCCAGTTTTACCTCCACAACCAACACAATCTGGTCCATAACCTGTCAAGGTACCTTCAAACTCTATTTTTTTATTTTGATTTGCTGCAATTTCTAAAACGTTGTTAACTTTTATATATTCGCTTTCGTTTAATAAATTAATATTTGTAATAGGTACTATTCTTGATGCTTTTAATGATTTAACAGTGTTGATGTTATTAACATTTATTGTTTCTTTTGTATTACTTGTAGCAACTAAAAAAGCTAAAAATATAACAAAGAATAAAGTAAAAAAATAAGTTATAAGGCCAGTTTTTTTTCTTTTTTTCAATTTCAAAACTAACCACCTCGATTATAGGTATAATATATCACTTTGTTGGAGATTAGTCAAATTGGGGAAAGTTACTGTATATAATATTAATAAAACTTTAGAAGAAATTGAAATAAGTTATTTTCTACAGTCTTATGTTTATTTAGATTTTATTCTAAAAAATGTTTTATTTATGCTTAATTAGGCAGAAAAAACAGGTAATTTATGATATAATATATAATATATATTACAAATTTACAAATGAAAGGTGATTTTTATGTATGAATGGTATTTATCAAAGAAACTTAAATCAAAGAATTTTGTTTGTGGTCATTGTGGTAGTGACATCACAACAAATATTGGCTATCATATGACTAATAAAGGAGAGTCATCAGATATTGGTTCAGGCTACATATATATATGTCATAAATGTAATAAACCAACATATATTTCATTTAAAGAACAAGTACCTGGTCCCCTTTATGGAAAAAATTTCTTAAAAGAAATATTTCAAGATGAAAGAACTTATAAACTTTATGAAGAAGCAAGACAATGTATGAAAATAAATGCTTATACTTCTATTGGAATGTGTTGTAGAAAATTGATTATGCATATTGCAGTTGACTGCGGAGCAGAAACTGGTAAAACTTTTGCATATTATGTTGATTATCTTGATAAAAATAATTATATTCCTGCAAACTGTAAAAAATGGGTAGATATAATACGTGATAAAGGTAACGAAGCTAATCATGAAATTATAATACTTGAAAAAAAAGACGCTAAACAATTACTTAGTTTTATAGAAATAATTATTTCAGTTATATATGAAATGCCTTATCAAGCAGAAAAATATATGGAGAATACTGATGAATAATAAAAGAAATATATGGAAAATATTGTCGAGAAATAAAGATACAGTATTTAAAATTATTTTTTCTACTACTTTTTTATTACTAGCAATATTGATGATATTTATTGATTGGTTCAAAAACAGAATTGATTTTAAAATAATATCTTTAATAATGATTGCATATTTACCATGGGTGGTTAAGTATGTTAAAAGATTAGAAGCCTTTGGTGTAAAAGCTGACTTGATTACTGAAGAAGAGAAAGAAGAAATAAATAAAAATATTGATAAAATTTATCCTAACATTACAAATATAAATATTAGTAATTCTAATCAAAATAATGTAGTAGATAATACTACGTTAATTACTTTTGAAAGCATTAATTCAATTAACGAAGTTAACGATACAATACAAAAATTGGTCTTATTAAGATATCAAATAGAAAATATATTAAAGAAATTGTGCAAAAAAGAGAAAATAGGTTCATTTAGAAATATACGAGATATGTCAAAAAAATTATATGATAAAAAAATATTAAAAAACTATGAAGTTAATTTAATAAATGATTTATTACCTGTATTAAATAAAGCGGTTCATGCTGACTTGAACCAATTATATGAAGTGGACTGGGTTATAAGCAATGGAATTACATTACTTGCTCAATTGGAAACAATTTATAATAAATAATTATGTAGTGGACCTATATTAAATATATGGTCCTCCTTCTATTTCTTTTCAACTCATCGCTTAAGCTCTTTTTAACCTCCCAGCCTAGCTAGGTGGTTCTTCAAACAACAAAAAAATCAACTTACGTTGATTTAATCATTAACATCTGATGCGACGATTTTATCTTTTGGAGCAAGTAGCATAATTATTTACAGCTTTTTATTCATAGCGATTTGATATATAAAATATCAATCTATAATATTATTTTAATACATAGTATGTATTTTTTCCAGTACCTTCTTTGATTAAGATATTGTCTTCTAATAATTTGTTGATAATTTGTTTGGATCTTGAATTTCCTATATTTAATAATCTTTCTACTTCTGCTCTTGTTATTTTATTTTTTTCTTTAATATAATTTACAATAATCTCTTCTTGTGAGTTAGCATTAAATTCAGAAACTTTATTTTCAATGCTATTTCGATTTGGTAATGTTATTTTAAAAACGTTTTCTGATAATTCAATTGTTGGTTTTAAATTAGAACCTTTATATTCATTCATTATTCTTCCTATACCTGTTCCATAATTTTCAACATAATTTAATCTGTGAAAAATTTCAGCAAAATTTGGATTCCTTGATTCAGACACTCCGTTATATATATCGTTTAATGATAATGTATTAATTAAGCCACCAGTTGAATTAATTTCAATTCTATCATCAAAAATTGATAACAATATACTACCATTATAATAATAATCTCTATGAATTATTGCATTTAGTAATGCTTCCCTAATTGAAAAATCTGGATAATCTTTTTTATCAATTCTTTGCAATCCATTGAAAGTTGAATTAATATGATTAGATAAATTCATATAATAAAAAGCATCTTCTACAATTTTTAAATATGAACCATATAATTCTTTTCTATCTTTAAATAAAGTTTTATTTGTACCATCAAAAATAGCACATTTAATAGTATATGGATTTTGGTCGGATAATAGCAATGCCAAATTATTAAACTTGTCATTTGTAATCATTTTTAAACTTTTATATTTTTCTTTGGAAAATTCAATATTTTTCTTTTGAAATACCTCTTTAGCATAATCAAAAGTTAGATTCTGTATATTAGATATTTCTTCTTCAAAATTTTTTTTAGAAGATTCTACTAGCATCTTTCTGATAATTTCATCAGTTGCTTGAATAGTTGATGAACCATGTCTAATATATACACCACTAGGTTTTAAACCCTTATCTGCTAAATAATAAGGTTTTTCGGGAGCTGATGTAATATGCAATTCTATAATTGCTTTTTGGTTAATTTCTTTGATTTCTATATCTGTATATGTAGTTAAGTTTCCTATTATGCCTTCTCTTATCATTCCACTTAATGATTCTACATCTTTTTTTATGTCATTAAGACCTAATATTTCACCATCATCAGTAATTCCAATATATATTGTTCCACCTTTTGAATTAGCTAATGCAACGATTTCTTTTTTTATATTTTTATTTAATTCTTGTTTTAACTCCAATGTTTCAGATTCTATATACATAATCATCACCTAATATTATTATAAACAATTATAAAAATTATATCAAGGCTTTCGGTCACTTTTCGGTCACTTTTCGGTCACTTTTCGGTCACTTTTATAAATTAATATAAATGTTAA
>CANQYO010000068.1 GCA_947628095.1 uncultured Bacilli bacterium
TTCTTTTCAAGTCCCTTTTTTCTGATTTTATATCAAAAAAACACATGAACAAACTTATTATATTTTATTCATGTGTCGAATTTTGTTTTTTTATATTACTTCTATATAGATTTACTATCTTCTACTACTTCATTTTCTTGAACTATCTCATGATAAGCAATTGCAATTTTAGTTATCATTGTTCCATCAAGTAAAGAATTTATAGATTTTGATTTACGATACAAATCATTAACAATTTTACGAACTAACTCTTCATTATCACATTCTGGATAAAGTTTCATAAAATTTTCAACAATCTCATTTATTTTAGATGTAACATAAGCTTTTTTATAATTTACATATACATTATGATTCATATTTTTCCTCCTATTTTTCTTCTGGTCTCATAAGTGGGAATAAAACATTATCTTTAATATTAGGAACTCCAGTTAATACTTGAAGTACTCTATCTATTCCCATTCCCCAACCAGAAATTGGTGGCATACCATATTCCATAGCATTTATATAGTCATAGTCCATCATCATAGCTTCTTCATCACCTTGTGATTTTAATTCAGCTTGATGTAATAATCTTTGTTCTTGGTCAATTGGGTCAACTAATTCTGAATAAGCATTAATTATTTCAGCTCCATTTATAACTAATTGGAAACGGTCAGTTAAAGTTTTATCAGAATCATTAGCTCTTGCTAAAGGTGATAATTCAATTGGATGTTCAACTAAAAATGTTGGTTCAATTAAATGTGGACGGGCAACCTTTTTATATAAAGCGTCAACTAAATTTCCATAACCTAAATTTTCAATATCGTCTTCAGTTTCAAAAACAATATTTTTTTCCTTAATTGTTTTAAGTAATTCTTCTTTAGTATTAACTTCTTTTATATCAATTGATGCATATTTTAAAATTAAATCTCTAAATGATACTACTTCCCATTTTTTAGATAAATCTATTTCTTGGTCATTGATAGTAATTACTAAAGAACCAAAAACTTTTTCAATAACAGTTTTTAACATTTTTTCTAGTAAAAGCATATTGTCTTTATAATTATAATATGCAGCATAACCTTCTATCATTGTAAAATCTTGCAAATGTGTAGCATCAATTCCTTCATTTCTAAAACATCTTGCAAATTCAAATACTTTTGTAAAACCTCCAACTACTGCTCTTTTCAAATAAGTCTCAGGAGCAATTCTTAAATAAACATCAATATCTAAAGCATTATGATGAGCAATAAAAGGTTTAGCTGTAGCACCACTTGCTTTATTAGATAAAACTGGGGTTTCAATTTCAATATATCCATCATCTTCTAAAAATCTTCTAATTTCTTTGATAAATTCATATTTTAATAAAAATCTTTTTCTTGTATCTTCATTCATTATTAAATCAAGATAACGATTTCTATAACAAATTTCTGGGTCAGTTACACCATGAAATTTCTCAGGAAGGGGTTTTAAAGCTTTACCTAAGAAAGTAAAATTATCGCATCTTAAAGTTTTCTCGCCAGTTTGAGTTGTAAAAATCTCTCCTTCAGCACCTATAAAATCTCCAACATCAACTAAAGTTTTAAAAAATTTGTATTTTTCTTCCCCAACCATATCAATTTTAATAGAAAGTTGTAATTCTCCTTCTAAATCACGTATTTTAATAAAACTCATTTTCCCCATTTTACGCATAAAAACAATACGACCAGCTACTTTAATTTCTTTAGAACCATCTGGTAAACTACAAGCATCTTTTAATTCATGAGTAATTTCATATCTTTCAGGATATGGATTACAATATTTCTTAATTTCTTCAATTTTTTCACGTCTAACTAATTCTTGTTCTGAAAATTCTCTCATAACTCCTCCTTGACACTCAAAATTTCTAAGTAAATAATAGCATTAAATATATCTAATGTCAATTAAAATATTCTCTAACCCTTTAATTTATAAGGTTTTTCTAATTATAGTATTTACTATTCTAGTTAAAAACAAATAATTATTTTGTGTCAAAGAACTTGGAGAAATACTAAAAATTTGTTATTATTAAATTGGGTGATAAAATATGAAAAATATTGTTGATAGTGTTATTGAAATACCTCTTGGTACTAAAAACAAATATGAAATTGATAAAAAACTTGGAAAAATTAGATTAAGTCGTGTCCAATATTCGTCAATGACTTATCCAAGTGAATACGGTTTTATTGATGAAACGCTTGCAACTGATGGAGACCCTGTTGATATTTTAGTTATCACAAGTGAAGCAAGTTTTCCTGGTTGTATAATTGAAGCTAAAGTTTTAGGTTACTTAGATACGATTGATAATGGCTTTGGAGACCCTAAAATAATTGCTGTAAATAATGTTGACCCAAGATGTAATTTCTACAATTCTTTAGAAGAATTACCAAAACATTCATTAATTGAAATAAAAAACTTCTTTGAAAATTATAAACTTCTTCAAAATATTAAAGTTCAAGTTTTTGATTATCATGGTATTGAAGAGGCAATGCAAATTATTGAAGATGGAAAAAAACGTTATTTAGAAGATAAAAATAAGTAATAAAATATTTATACACTAAGTTATAAAATAAAAGTAGACACAAAAAAGATGTGTTTACTTTTTATTTGGTATTTAATTCATTAACATTATAACCTAAAGCTATTTTTTCAAATTCTAATCTATCAGTATTTATTCTTTTAAAACAATCTTTGATTAAACTTTTACCAATTATATCATCTTTATAAATTCTTTTAAATTCTTCACTTTCTAATGTTTCATGAAATGATAAATTAATTTCTGTTAAGGTTTCATCATCTAAAAATAAAAATATAGCTCTTAAAAAATATTGTCTTATTTTACCTAAACTTCTCATATTAACATCTTGATATAAACTATCTTTTACTTCTAAAAGTTTCATAATTTCTTCAACAGCATAAGGAATAGCATAATTTCCTCTTAAAATATCATATCTTTCTTTAGGAATATCACACCAATCAGCTTCAAATAAAGAATTAATTATAATAGAACCTTTTGAAAAATTATTTTCTAACATAGAATTTTCTATAGACTTAAATATAAAAGAAGAAAAATATTTAGAGGCTATTAAATCTTCTCTTATTGTAAAATTTTTCTCATTTTCAATAGCATCTTCTAAAAATTCAATATAAAACCTTACCATTTCTTCTTCAAAATTATTTTGAACTTGTAAATCATTATTGATAAAATCTTGAAGTTTGGCATATTTACTTTCTTTTTTTGGTAGTCCATCTTTTGTTAGGAAATTAATATCAATTTTATATTTTAAATACTCTTTACTCAAATTATTCAAAATTCTTCTTAAAATTCTATTATCATAATCTTTATTTAAAATACTATTAACATTATTGAAAAAATCTTTTTTAATAAGTTCTTTTAATATATAATTAATCAAAGTTTTAGATTTTTCTTTTGTAAGACATAATTCGGTATATTTATTATCTTCAACTTGCATTGCTATTTTTAAATATTCTATTGTTTGGTTATATAAAGGACTGTCTTTTTCATTTTTAGTTTCTAATTCTTCTAATTTTTTATATAAAGTATTGATTGAATTGGTAATTCTTATTAATTCATTTAGTTTTTTTATATCATCTACTGTTAATTTATAAGCAATCATTTTAAACCCTTTCTTATGCATCTTAAAAATTCTGGAATTATCTTATCATATAGGAATTTGAAAGTCAATTTCTATATTCTAAAAGTTGTACTTATCTTTTTAATCAATAATTTTTATGTTTTATAAAAAAACTCGCTTCTAAAATTAAAGGTTCTTAAACATTAAGGGGTGATGAAGTAAAATTCATCACTTCTTTTTTAGACAAAAAAACAGACATAAACAACATGTCCTGTTACAATTATATTTGGAAAAAATAAAAGGGAGTTGCTTATGTCTATATCTAATTCTATCTTAAAATCTTTAAATATGGAAGATAAAAATATAATTTTTAATGAAAATTTTATAGAAAATCGTAAAATTAAAGGAAAAAATGTATTAGTTTATAAAGGATACTTAAAAAATGAATATGAATATTGTTCATATTGTGGTTGTATTAATGAAAAAACTATAGTTAAAAATGGAACAAAAACAACCTTAATTAAGATTCCGAAAATATCAGAATTAGATAGTTATTTGGAATTAAAAAAGCAAAGATATAAATGTAAAAATTGCAATAAAAGATTTACAGCCAAAACTGATATTGTTGATTATAGATGTAGAATAAGTAATAATACTAAACATTCAGTAATTAATTATGTTAAAGATATATTAAGTAATTTATATATAGCCAAACATCATAATATAAGCAATATGTCTGTTCAAAGAATTATAGATAAAATTTATGATAATAAAAAATTGTATAAACATTATTTACCAGAATCAATATGTATAGATGAATTTACTGCTTTAAAAAGAACAATGGCTTTTAATATATGTGATGCTAAAACAGGAAAAACGATAGATTTAGTATTAGATAGGACAATAGATAACTTAGAAAAATATTTTAGTTATTATTTAGAAGATGCAAGATTAAAAGTAAAATATGTAGTAATGGATATGTATAAACCATATATAAGTTTAATAAAGAAGATGTTTCCCAATTCTTTAATAATAATAGATATGTTTCATATAGTTCAATTAATAAGTAGAAGTTTAAATAAAACAAGAATAAAAATAATGAAAAAAGATAAAGTAAATTATAGAAAATATAAAAGATATTGGAGATTACTTTTTAAACCTAGATTAG
>CANQYO010000069.1 GCA_947628095.1 uncultured Bacilli bacterium
GCCTGTAAAATCATATATGAAAATTCTGTATATGAAATACCACTTTCAAGACGTCTTCTAATAATATCTTTATCAAGCATATAGTTAATTGTAAAATATTTACCATAA
Source organism: uncultured Bacilli bacterium (assembly GCA_947628095.1). Lineage (GTDB taxonomy): Bacteria > Bacillota_I > Bacilli_A > RF39 > UBA660 > RUG591. Next base: position 109 of record CANQYO010000069.1, read on the forward strand.
TCTCTTAAAAAATCAATCATGTTAATATCATTATACCAATCTAAATTATTAACAACTTCAAAACCAAATAATTCCTCAGCTTGTTTCTTTAACCCTTCATAATTTTTCATTATCTCTTCTTTGGTTTTCATATCACGTTCACTTGTAGCTTTAGGGTCACCAATTAACCCTGTTCCACCACCTACTAATAAAATTGGATTATGTCCAGCATCCTTTAAACGCTTAGGTAATAGAAAACTAGATAAATGTCCAAGATGCATACTATCAGCTGTTGGGTCAGTTCCAATATAAAAAGTCATTCCTCCTTGATTTAATTTTTCTTCAAGTTCCGGACTGGTAATATCTTTAATTAGTCCACGCCATTTTAATTCTTCAAATAAAGTCATATTTTCCTCCTCTAAAATAAAAAGTTATTACAACAAAGGACGAAAAACTCGTGGTACCACCTTATTCTTGTAATAACTTACACTCATTATCTTAACGCGATTAACGTTTTAACTCCATTTATGTAACTTCCATATTAACTATATTAGTTTGCACCAACCACTAACTCTCTAAAATTTAAATTAATACTTAAACTAAACTTCTTTGTTAAATTACTTACATTTTATCAAATAATATTTAATTTTACAAGTTTTTTTAGTCTTTTTTATATTATATTCTAGGTCTACTATAAGTTTTAACAATTTCCAAACAATCTTCTCTAAATGGTTCTAATTCTTCTTTATATTCTTTTAAAGTAGTTAAAGCTTTAGATATTAAATCATAAACATTTCGATTAGAACAATTAAGTTTTAAAGCAGCTTCTTGATATGAATCACAAGCTTCACCATCCAAACCAAAATAAATTTTAACTGCTTCTTTTTGTCTTTCAGTAAGACCATCTAATTTAGGAATTAAAACTTTATTTAAAATTTCTCTATCAATATCATCACTTAAATCACGATTATCAACTTCACTCAATTCTTCTTGTAAAGTTCCATATTTCTTTTCTAAAAAAATTAATATTCTTTGTTTAGCAAGTTCAAAATTACTTCTTCGAAGTAAAAAATTATTAATCATATATTCTAAAATATAATCTAGTAGCCATATTGCATTTTCTAATTTAACTCCAAAACTATCTTCAACTATTTCTTTAGCAATTAAAAAATTCTCATATAAGTTTCTAGTGTATGATTTACTTACACTTTGTTTTTTTAAATAACCTAAAATAACATTAGTTGCATAAGTTGAAAATTCTATTCCTAAATTAACATTATAATTTTCAATAGCAAACATTAGACCATCAAGTCCGGTTAAATATATATCTTGAGTATGATTATTTAAAACTTTTATTCCATAAGTCTTTTTAATTATATAATTTAATAATTGAATATTTCCTAATATTAATTGATATTTTATTTTAATATCTTTAGTTTTTGTATATTGAAGAAATAAAGTTTGTCTTTTTTCTTTATCCATAGAAGGTGACTTTAATAATTCTTCAAAAGTAGGTGCTAAAGTACCAAAATAATTATGTTCAATTTGAGTCTGACTTTTAGAATAATTATTATCATGTATATGATAATTTATTCCTTTTTCTTTTAAATAAGTAATAACATACTCAATTTCATAATCTTCAAAATCTGCTCTAATAATATCTGAAAACTCAACATATAAATCTCCATTTTTATCATTTAAAGCATAAAGTTTTAAAAATTTTTCTATTCTTTCATTTAATTCTTCGTTATTGTCCATCTTAACCCCTCCAAAAACTTTTCATATTATACCATTTTCTTGAAAATTTAGCAAATTTTCCCCCCAAAAAAAATTTTTCTTTATTTTTTAGCAATTTTGGTGTATAATATATAATCATTTTTTAAAGGGGGAATTTTATATGTTTACATGTAATAGTTTAATACTATTAAATTTTACGTATTATTTAAAATTATTACTAGGTTTTTGTATGACTATAATTCCCTTTATAACTTTAGAAATACTTGTGATTAAAATAATTAGATGTAAAATCAAAGATATAAAAATCGATAAAAATTTTATCAAGAAATTTATAAAAAAAGAAGGTAAATTAGTTTTTAAAGTATTTATTTTATTCATAGCAGCTTTTAGTCTTAATAATATTTTAAATAATAAAGACAATAAATGTTATATGTATGCTAAAAAAGAAATTATATCGGAATATAAAACTTCTTATAATGCTTTAAAAGAAACTAACTTAAGTAATTCAGTTAAAGAAAAATATTTAGAAAACGTTTTAGTAATTGCTTATTCTAATTATAATAATGTTAATAAAAATAATTCCGTTGAAAGTAAAGAGAAAGATAATACTGAAAATTCTAAAGTTCAAAAAATTAAAAATGAAATTAAAGTTGAAGATAATATTATGAAAGAAACTGATACCACAAAATATAATTCTGTTTATGTTCAAAATGGTACTTTCTATTATCCTAAATACAATGCTAATAATAAAAGTACTTATACAGGTATGTATTGTCCAACTAACCCATTAAAAGAAGGGTACAATAACCCTTATGGTTATAATAACTATTTTTATATAAGATTAACTAACATGGTTGAAGATGCTAAGAAAAATGGTTATAAAATTACTATTAGTACTCAAGGTTGTCGTAGTTATCAAACTCAAGTTAACTATTATTATTCTATGGAAAAAGGAAGAGCAATCTCACCAGGTCATTCAATGCATGGTTTAGGAATTGCCAGTGATTTAGAGTTTTATAATCAAAATGGTTCTGTTTGTCCTTATGGTAGAACTGATACAAGTTGTCCAAGTATGGGTTGGGCACATAAAAATGCCTATAAGTATGGTTTAACATTTAATCTTTTATATGCAAGTTATAGAGAAGATTGGCATGTAGAACCAATAAATTCTAAAACATATTAAAAATTCACATCCTTAATTTAAAGGTGTGAATTTTTTTATATTTAATTAGCTTCAACTTTCTTATCTCTTTTAAGTTTTATAAGAATAAATATAAAGAATGTTACTACAATAATTGTAAATATTAAAATAAAGATACCCTTTGAATTTGAAATTTCTTCTTTATCATTTATTTTAATTTTTTCAATATTTGATATTTCAACTTTAACTTTACTAATATTACCAGCTAAATCTCTTATTTCCAAATTTTTAACATCATTTTCTTCAAAAGTTCTAGTTAATTCTTTTTTATCACTCGATAGTTGCCAACCATTTACTGTTTGTAATTTTTCATTGGAAGTTATTTTAACAGTTACATCTTCACTAGTTTTTTCAGTTTCACTATAAGATATTTTTAACTTAGGTGCAATTTTATCAATAATTGAAATATCAATATTATTTGAAACTTCATTTCCTGCTATATCAAATACATTTATATCTTCTTGATAATTTTCTGTATAAGTTTTACTTAACTCTTTTTTATCACTTGATAATTTCCAACCTTCTTTATCTTGTAATTCTTCATTAGAAATTAAAGTTACTACTACATCTTGATTAGTAAGTTTAGCTGAACTATATTTTATTTTAATTATTGGTTTTTCTTTATCTATATATTTGACATAAACTGTTTTACTTACAGTATTTCCAGCTAAATCTGATACCAAAACATTACCTATTGTATTTTCAGTATAAGTTTTAGTTAATTTCTTTCTATCATTCGATAAATTCCAACCATTTATTGCTTGTAGTTCCTCATTAGAAGTTAAAGTTACTATTATATCTTGATTAGTAGGTTTTACTGCACTATAACTTACACTTATAATTGGTTTTTGCTTATCGATATTATTTATTTTTACTATAATTTCACTAGAATTACCAGCTATATCAAATACTTTAATTGTTTCTGTCTTATTAGTTGTATATGTTTTAGTTAATTTCTTTTTATCACTTGATAATTGCCAACCATTGATTGTTTGAAGATTTTTATTAGCTTTTATAGTAACAACTACATTTTGATTAGTTATTTTTAAATTACTATAATCAACATCTAAAACTAATTTTTCCTTATCAATATTATTTATTTCTATTAAAACTTCACTAGCATTTCCAGCTAAGTCAAATACTTTAATTGTCTCTTTTTTATTAGAACTATACGTTTTTTCTAATGTCTTTTCGTCTAATAAATTCCAGCCTTCTTTATCTTGTATTTTTTCATTAGAAGTTATTGTTACTTTAACATCTTCATTAGTCATTTTTTGAATGCTATAATTTACTTTCAAAATCGGTTTTTCTTTATCAATGTTATTTATTTCTACCAAAACTTCACTAAAATTACCTGCCTCATCATACACTTTAACTGTTTCAGTTTTATTAGAACTATATGTTTTTTCTAGTGTCTTTTCGTCTAGTAAATTCCAGCCTTCTTTTGATTGTAATTTTTCATTGGAAATTATTGTAACACTTACATCTTCATTAGTTATTTTTTGAGTGCTATAATTTACTTTCAAAATTGGTTTTTCTTTATCAATGTTATTTATTTCTACTAGAACTTCACTAAAATTACCTGCCTCATCATACACTTTAACTGTTTCAGTTTTATTAGAACTATATGTTTTTTCTAGTG
>CANQYO010000070.1 GCA_947628095.1 uncultured Bacilli bacterium
AAATACATTATAATATTATGCTTAGCACTTGTCAATATATGAGTGCTAATTTTTACATTTTTTTCTTTTTTATTTTATATTTTCTTTTTCTTCTTCTAAACTTATTATTCTATTTCTAACAGATTTAATATTTTTAGCTAGTATTCTACAAACCTTAGATTGGTGAAAGCCATATATTTTGGCTATTTCATGTTGTCTATAAAATATGTCATTATTAAAATATAAAAACATTATTTCTTTTTCTATAGCATTAGGAATTTCTTCAATTATTTTATATATTAAATCTAAAGTTTCTTGTTCTAACATTTTTTCTTCTATAAAAGAATTTAAATCTATAAGTCTTTCACCAAAGGAAACTTCTCTATTACCGTCCTTAGTAATTGTTTTATCTAAACTTAAATTATTTTGATGTTTTAGTTCAACTCTAAGGTACCTAATAATAGCTCTTTCAATACTAATTCCAGCATAAATTACAAATTTTGTATCACGAAAATAATCATATTTTTTTATGGCTTCCATCAAACCAAGTTCTCCAACTGAAAATAATTCTTCTTTATCATATCTTGAATTATAAAATTTTTTACTGATTATATACTTTATTAATAAAAGATTATGAATAACTAATTGTTCAAAAGCTTTTTCACTACCATTTTTATATAATTGAAACATTGTTATCAATTCATTTTCTGATAATGGTTTAGGTAATTCGTCATAATAACCATACAACATAGTTTCACTTCCAATATTTATGATTAGTTATATTAGCATATTTATTATTTTTTGTAAATTTAATTCAAATTAATTTTTTTCAATATTTTCTAGTTTTTAAATGAAATCTATGTTATATTTTAAATATGGAGGTTATTTATGAATAATTTTTTAGAAACTGTTTCATACATAAAAAAACAAGTTAAAGATATTCCCAAAATTGCTATCATTTTAGGTTCAGGACTTGGAAGTTTGGCTGATGAGATTGAAAATAAGATTACAATTTCTTATAAAGATATTCCTAATTTTCCAATTTCAACTGTTCCAGGTCATAAAGGAGAACTTATATTTGGAACTTTAAATAAGGTACCTTTAATTGCTATGAATGGAAGATTTCATTATTATGAAGGATATGATTTAAAAGAAACAACTTACCCTATTCGTATTTTTAAATTATTAGGTGTTGAAACTTTAATTTTAACTAATGCTGCTGGTGGAATTAATTTAAATTTCGAAAAAGGTGATTTAATGATTATTGAAGACCAATTAAGTTTCTTTGCTGAAAGTGTTTTAAGAGGTCCTAATTTAGATGAATTTGGTGAACGTTTTATTGATATGAGTAATGTTTATACTAAAGAATACATTGAGATTTTAAAACCTATTATGAAACGTATTACGGGAAAATGTTTAACTGGTGTTTATGCTTATATGAAAGGTCCTACTTATGAAACTCCTGCTGAAATAAGAGCTTTAAGAGTTATGGGAGCTGATGCTGTTGGTATGAGTACTGTTCCTGAAGCAGTAGTTGCAAGACATTCAGGAATTAAATGTATAGGAATAACTTGTATTACAAATATGGCAGCCGGTATTTATAATGAAGAGTTATCTCATGAAGATGTAAAAAATACAGCTTTAAAAGTTGAAAATAATTTTAAACAAGTAATTAAAGAATTAGTTAAAGAAATTGGTTAATATAAAAGACATATTCAATTCAGTTCTGAATATGTCTTTTTTCTATTTTCTTTTATTTTTTATTTTTTCTTATTTATTCTCTTTCATTACCTTAAATTAATTAGCTAACTTCACTGTATATGGGTCTTCCATTGTGCCATTGCCACCATTTAATAATACTTCTTTTTTTAAATTGATAACTGCACGTAGGCCAGGAGTTGCCCAAGCAACGAAGTCACTACCGATATCACCATTTTGACGAATATCGAACAGATTAGCATAAACTATCCATGAATAAAAATAATATGGTGACATGGTCCAATAATGTCGTCCTGTGTATAAATAATATCTTTCATTTTTCGTTTGATATAAACCTCCTGCTAATGTAACTTCGTCGACCGTTATTAAACCTATTGGGCTAGATAACTTCCCATTACCTTTTGAAGTACTACTTACACTAAATAAATCAGCAATGTTTGGACATACAAGACTTGCTGCCTTATTAGTTTGATTTCTATTATATGCTTTATAATATGTTGATGGTGCGATTGAAAAACCATCTCCTGTTGATAAGCTTCTATCATTACAGAAAGTTGCATTCGTTTCTATATATTTATCTGCTGTTTGTCCTCCTTCAGTCGCAATCGCTAATTTAGTTTTATACCAATTTTCAAGTTCTATTTTAGCATTACTACTTGCTGTATCTTCTCTAGTTGCTTCATAACTTGTCGAACTGTATGTCCAAAAATAGGTATCAACTAAAGTTGAACTATTATATTTTGTTATTTCCATTAAGAATTGACATGTTCCATCTGCTATTGCTGATTTACAAGTATATTTATAACCTTCTGCAAGTTTTCCTGCTGCATTCCATTCAGAAAAAGTTCCAAAATAATCAGCATTTGTTAATTTAAATGTTTTAGTAACATTGTCACTTGTATATGCTTTAGCAAAATAGATTTTTGTATTTGCTTGTATATCTCCATATAATGATGTCGTTTTACTTTTAATAGGTGTTTCTGAAAAATTATCTCCATACATGTAACCTACATATGTTGGGTCAGATGGATTTAAATTATATTTAACTCCCGCTCCTGTTATAGAAGATGCATCCAAATCTGTTGAATTTGGTTTAGTTCCATTATAAATTAATCTGATAGAGCCATCGCCATTTACTCTTATTATCTTCCAATAAAAACCTGCAAATTTTACATTATTATTTTGTACATCACCTCTATAAAAGTAGGTATCTCCATTATTATCTTCAGTTTTATAAAGTCCTACTTCACTTCCTACAGCATTAGCTATTTGATATGTTCTACTTGTTGCAGTTTTTAAAGTATTACCTTCCACTGATATTATATGATAAACTGTTTCACATTTCTCCATTACAGTAACTCCAGATGACCCACATGTCCATTTTCCTTGCATAGTTTCATTAAATTTTTGACTTGTTTTTACATTCCCAGTTAACGTATAATTTCCAGCTTTAGTATCAAATGTTACACTATCGGCATAAGCAAAAAAATAAGCTGTATTTTGTGGTACTTCTGCTCCTGTTTTTTCTTCAGTTGCAACATATGTTATTTCAGGTGCTGTTTTACTTAAAGTTGGAGCTCCTTTACTTATAATTCCTTCTTTAGCTTCTGCAACTGTATTACTTAATTGTTCACTTACTAATAGACAATCTGCAAAATTAGAGAAACCATTATTTTTACAATAATCTTTTGCTCCTTTTATATGCATATATTTTAATATTTCATAATTTTCTGTATCATTTTTACTTAGTTTAATATTTATATCTGTTTTCAAGTCTATATCATTTTTAGATGTTACATATACCTGCATCTTTATTTTTTTGTTTTCTTCGAATGTGTATGTTTGACTTATATTTGATAGGCTTTGTCCATCTTCACTCTTATTTCCTGCATCATCTTGATATGAGAAAACTACATCTTTGTTACTTGTTGTTATATCTAATTTCATAGTATCTGAGCTTGCAAGTCTTATTCCTTTTTCACTTGGGTTTAAATAATTGCTTATATTTACTATAAAATATGTTTTACCATTTTCATAATAGGTATTTTGATAATCTACTTCAAGTGGTACATTCATTTCATTTAGATTTCCATCTACTTTAACCTTGTAACTAGCATAACTATTGTTCCATATATCTTGCGTATAATCTACATCTTGATTTCCTATAGTTACTCCTTCGTCTATCCACATACGAAGTGAATAATCTTTTGTATAATTTTCTGTATTAGCACCTATCTTCTCTGCCCATATTCTGGTATCTTCAAGAGACTTATATCTATTGGCATTTACTAACACATCTTCTCCACTTGTTAGATATACATCTATGTCCTCGTCTTTTAATCTGGTTTTACTTGCTTGTTCTTCTCCATAGACTATACTTATTCCATAGTATATATCTTTCTTACTTTGGTTTTTACCACTTATTGTAAATTTAAAGATATTATTATTTAATTTTAAAGCATCTTCCTTAGTCATTGGAACTGCATCGGTTAAGTTAATTTGGTTAGTTTCAGTATAGTTCATGTAAATATCACCTGTAACTAAAACTGAATTCTCTTGACCATTTAAAGTAAAATTTACAAATGCATATGTTACTCCAAATACTGTTAATAACATTACTACTATTGTTACTATTATTCCTATTTTTCTTTTATCTTTCATATTGTATTCTTCCTTTCTTTTTTAACTTATTTTTAATAATTAAAAAAACGTATAAAAACTTAGCATATAAATTGCTAATTTTTTATACGATTATTCTAGATTTT
>CANQYO010000071.1 GCA_947628095.1 uncultured Bacilli bacterium
ACTAATTTAAATAATAATAATTCATCTTTAAGTCTTACACCTCTAGTTTTATCATCATTACCATGATTTAATATTACCTGATACCAAATATCTTCACTATATTCATTTACTCCTTCTATTGTAAACTCGAAATAATCATCATTGACACCAACATATTCTTTAGGCATTGCATTAGTAATATTTAAAGTATTATTTTCATTATATTTCATGAAAATTTCTCCAGTTACCAATATTTGGTTATCTGATACTCTACTATAGTTAAAAAAGGCAAATGTTATTCCAAAGACTACTAATAAAACTATAGTACTAATTATTAAAACCAAAACAACCCTTTTTCGATAATACTCCATACTTCTACACCTCAAAGCCAGTATAAAAAATTTTTTTATTACTTGCAAGGTATTTCATTATATTGACTTATAAAGCCCAAACCACCTTTTTTTAAAATTACAATATAGCTTGCGGAATATATAAGTCCATTCAATTAAATTCTATTTAGTCATATGTAACGTATTATTATTTTTAATAACTATCATTTTTTTAACTTTAGGAATAATATTTTTTGAAACATATTCATTATTAAACCATTTATTTAAATTATTATCTAAAAATTCTTCTAATAAATTATTAGCTATTTTAAAATATCCTATTTGATCATCTTCTAAATAACTAAATAAACTTATTGGTTTATTAGCATGAATTAAATTGCATCTAATATAATATGAAAATTGTGTAAGTAAATACCCATAAGCATTTAAATTATAATTTTTTAAATTGTTATTTATTTTACTTGCAATTCTCATATGAATCCCATTTTCTAAAGAATCTTTAGTAATTATTTCATTAGGATATTTTTTTAAAATATTAATTGTTTTTTGAAACATTGACTTTGATACTTTTCTATTTCCTATAGTTTCAGCTCCAACTTCTAAGAATTGCTGCATAAATCCAATTTCTATAAATTCTTTACTATTTTTCCTCACATGATTAATTTCAGCAAATTTTTGATTTAAAAAGCCATACATACCATTAAAAGCCATCCAAAGATATATAAATTTTTCTTGTTCATTTGTTTTACTTTTACTTATTATAAATGCATTTAAAGCAGCCAAACGTGAATCTGAATCTGATATATTAATTTTTAATAAACCATTAATTTCTTTTTTTAACCAATTTTTTTTAATTTTTAAATTCACTTCATCATCAAAAAAATAAATTATTGGAAAAGAATTATTTTTATATATTTCATTATCAATTTGTATTATTACATCATTTACTTTAATTTTTTTTGAATATAAAATTAAATGAACTAATAATGCTTTTCTTATTGCATCTTTAATCATTTTAGTTGGTTTATTTAGCATTTCTTCCTTATCATGTATTCGACTTAAATAAACCGAAATACTAATTGATTCTTTAGAGATAGAAAGAATTATATCCTTTGTAGTACTATAATCATACTTAAATACATTATCACTTATTTCATTATTAATAATTATTTTATGTAAATATTTACTCATAATTAACACCTATTTCAAAATTATTTACTAAATTTCTTTATAATTTTTACCTAAAAATTTAGATGTTTTCGTGAATTTTGCAACTATCTTTTCTTCAGAAATTTTATCCTTGATACTAAGTGAATTAAAATCATCAATATTTAAAGTTGTAATATATTGAAAATCACTATATTTTTCTTCTAATTCTAATAATAAACTTAAACATTTTTCAGTAGAATCATCATCAAAATGAAATATATTATCATGAATAATAAATTTAGGATGATTTTTTCTAGTATGTTCATTAAACATTAAAGAAATATCATATAAAAATACTTTAATTCTATCAACGCTTAAACTTCCATCATCAGTTATTCTGACGTCAACATCTACACATTTACTAGTAGATATTTTTGAATCAGTTTCAATTGTTAATGAACAATATTTATCTCCCATAACATAAAGATGAAAATTACTTAATGTATCTTCAAGTGATTCTATATAATCATTCATATCATGAATATTATTTAAAAGTTCATTAGTAACATTAATATAATCTGTTTTAATATTTTCCATATTCATTGTTGTTTTGTTATATAAATCATATAATGATTTTATAATATCAAAATCATCTTTTTCTTTATTAAAAGTAGTAATACCGCTTTGTAAATAACTTAAAGCTTCATCAGTTGTATCTATTTGTTTTAATTTTTCGTTATACTTACTTTCAGTCTCTCTTATTTTATCTTCAATATCAATTAATTCTTTTTTAATTGTTTTTAATTTCTGAGATACAAGTGTATCTTGATATTTTTCAATTACAATCTTAAAGTTATTAACTTCTTCTAATGATTTTACAATATAATCTCCTAACCCCTTCTTATAGAAATTATAAACATCTCTCATCTCTTTTTCATTTATCATTTCTGGTTTAGGAAGAGATTCTATTTGTTCAATTTTAGTTTTTAATATTATTCTTTCGTCACATAAAGACTTTAATATTCCTTCAAGTTTAATAATATCATTTTCAACATTTTTATACACTTCATTTGTTTTTAATTGTTCAATTACCTTTAATGATTCTTTTAAATTACTTTCTCTTTCGTTTAATTCTGCTCTAATTTCTGATATATTCATACCTGTTCTTGATGTTAAAGATTTCTTAGTCTCAGCTTTAACAGTTGACTGTTTATCATACTTAGTTTTTATATTATTTAATTTTTCTAAATTATCAATATTAATATTTAACATATAAAGTAAAGGTACTGGATCATCAGGAATATTAGTATTAGCATAATATCTTAAGACATTGTTAAAATTAGTTTTTTCTTCTCTTGTTAAAGAACTAATTAAATTTCTAAATGATATATAATTACTTTTATCATTAAAAACTAAAGTTTCAAGAAATGCGAGTCCATCTACTATTTTATTAAAAAAATGTTCTTTATTGTTAACTTCAATGATAACACTATCATATGTTGCTATTTTTCTTTTAATAGTTACGTTTTTATCTTTAATTTCTAAATCTAAAAATATAATTGTATTTGGATCTAAATCTGAAAATCCAATTTTAGCTAATCTTGTTTTATTATAATCTTTTAATAAAGCAAAATTAATGAAATCTATACAAACGCTTTTTCCAACTCCATTAGTTTTTTTATTTTTAGGATTATTATTATCATTACTTTTCTCTCCAAGAATAACATTAACTCCATCATGAAATTTAATTTCTTCAAAAATCTTTGGAAATGAATATAATTTTTTTAATTTAATTCTATTTACTTTTTCACACATATATAAGGCTCCTTAAATTCAATTAAATCCATAGCATAAAGAATAGATAATGCTATTATTATTTCTTTACTATTACTTATTTTATTTTTTTTAAGACTATTTACAATATCAAAAATAGTTGCTTCATTATTTTTAAGACATTTCAATATAAGAAATGAAATATATAATGTTGAATTGCTAATCAATTCATCTTTAGAAAATAATTGATGCATAATTTCACTTCCCTTTATTTAACTATTTGGAAAAACATTGCAATCAACAATATTTTTTATAATAAAATATTCTATTGCATTTTTATCATATCCAACGTTAGTACTTTTTTTAAGTCTTACTTCGATCATATTAACCATATCCTCATATGCAGCTATAATATCATTATCAAATTTAATTAATCTCCTAACACTTTCTTTTTTTAAAAAAGCACCTATTTTTTTAGTTTGAATTGTACCTATATTTAAACTACTTATAACTTTATTATAAGAGTTAGCATATATTGTTGATAAATCAATAAACATACCATTTAAACACTCTTTATATTCTTTAAATCTCTCATTTATTTTATGATTAGGATCAGGCATTTTATCATCAGTAAGTTCATAATCATCATTTGAATTAGATAACATTTGAATAATATTTATTATTGTTGTAACTTCATTTGATTCTATATTAGTTAAGATATCTATATTATTTATTCCAATTATTTTATCTAAAATATTTATTATTTCTTTTTGATTCTCAATACTTATATTTTTAATATATTTAACTAATTCAAAAACTGAAATAACATCATTTTCTAACTTAAAATAATTAGTATCTATTTTAATTTTAGGTTTATAAGATTTCTTTTCTCCAATTATTAAAACTTTTAAATTATCATACTTTTCATATAATTTATATTTATTAAATTTCTCTAATGTACCCCTTATTTTAGAAATATCATTTGTAGATGTAATTTGAAAAGCAACTTTCTTATTATCATCACCTAAATCTATTGCTGGATATGAATATTCACTATTTAAATTTATTAAATTATAATCAAAAACTATATTTAAAATATTTTTAAAACAATTTTCTAATATTATATT
>CANQYO010000072.1 GCA_947628095.1 uncultured Bacilli bacterium
TATTTAATAGTATTTAACAGTATTTAATAGTATTTAATAGTATTTAACAGTATTTAATAGTATTTAATAGTATTTAACAGTACTTAATAGTACTTAACACATATTACTTTATAATATAAGTGCCATGAGGGTCATTTTTAGACGTCCAGTCCACTCAATTAAATTCAAATCATTAATTTATTTAATAATTTTATTGCAGTAGGTTTGCTTCTATTTATCAATTTTGTTGCTTCACCAGATGTGATTTTACCTTTATCATATATAGTAATTAAAATTTGTCGAAAATGATGTAATACTTATCAATCTTGTATAAACAGTTATCATTTTATGTATTTTTTGCCAATTAATTTATACTATAACTTAATTTTTATTTTAATGTTAATTTTTCTTTTAACATTTTTACTATATCACATTGCTTTTGTTTTTTTATTTTTTTAGTCTCACATCATTTACAATTATACACTTTAATTTTTACATGCATCATATTCAGTTATTTACAAACAATAATTATTTTGTTATAATTAGTATGTATTTGAGATTATCTCTTATACTAATAAAGGAAGCATTTCGGTTCTTCTAGCTGAGATGCCTACCTGTTTATTTTTTTTGGTTAGGCATTAGTCTAAGACTGATGCCATTTTTATTACTAAAATTAAGATAATTATTAGTAATATTATATCTCGTATTACAACCAAAACCCTTAAAATAAAAGTTTTAATCTTCATATTTGATACCTCCTTTTATTATCAAAAATAATTTTAAAATAATAATAGGTAGGCAAACATCAGCAACCTAATTTGCTTCCATAGATATTAACATAACACACTTTATTTAACAATGCAACACCTTGTGATTTCCTTAAAAATCAAGAAAATTTACAGATTTTTTAATAAAATTAACTGAATATTTAAAATTGAACTAAAAAACTAATTCAAACTTAACCCATTAGTTAATTTTTTTTATTAATTTTTGATTTTAGAAAAAAATTATAAGAAAAAAATTTTTTAAAAAAATTAAAAAAATAATATATTTTTAAAGAGAACTATTGCTAGTTCTCTTTAATTTTTAATTTGTTTCTTCAACAAATTCATTTTCTAAAACTTCTAAAGGTTCTCCATCAGTAAAAGCTGTTTCAAGGTCAAAATCAACATTTTGATAAGCTTTAATACCAGTTCCAGCAGGTATTAATTTACCAATTATTACATTTTCTTTTAAACCTTGTAAATGGTCGACTTTACCACGAATAGCAGCATCTGTTAAGATACGAGTTGTTTCTTGGAAAGATGCAGCTGATAAGAATGAATCTGTTTCAAGAGATGCTTTTGTAATACCAAATAAAACTGGTACACCAGTTGCAGGGCGTTTTCCTTCAAGAATTGCTTTCTTGTTACCATCTGTAAATTCAAAGAAGTTAACAAGTGAACCTGGTAATAAGAATGTATCACCTGATTCAACAATACGAATTTTAGAAATCATACGTCTTGCAATTATTTCAACGTGTTTATCACTTATTTCAACACCTTGACTACGATAAGCATTTTGAACTTCTTTTAAAATATATTCTTGAGTTGTTAATGGGTCAGTTACAACCAATAATTCTTTAGGGCTAATAGCACCTTCTGTTAATTTATCTCCAGGGTTTACAACATCACCTTTAGCTACTCTTAATTTAGCACCATAATTTGTAACATGGTCTTTAGTTTCAAGGTCATTCTTAACACTAATCTTGAATTTACCATGGTCTTCAACAATTTTAGATACTTTACCACTTATTTCAGCAATAGTTGCTTTTCCTTTTGGATTACGAGCTTCGAATAATTCTTGAACACGAGGTAAACCTTGTGTAATATCTTCTCCACCAGCAACACCACCAGTATGGAAAGTACGCATTGTTAACTGAGTACCTGGTTCACCAATTGATTGAGCTGCCATAACACCAATCGCTTCACCAATTTCAACAACATTACCAGTTGCCAAATTACGACCATAACACTTGCAACATACACCATTATGAGTATTACAAGTTAAAACAGAACGAATTTCAACTTCTTCAATTCCAGCATCAACAATCTTCTCGGCAATTGTTTCAGTAATTAAATCATTACGTTCACAAAGAACAGCTTTTGTTTCAGGATGAATAATCTTTTTATTAGCATAACGTCCTACAATACGGTCATATAATTTTTCAATAACTGAACCATTTTTATCATTGATAAATGCACGAACAAGAACACCTTGGTCTGTTCCACAATCATCTTCTTTAACAATAATATCTTGACTTACATCAACTAAACGTCTTGTTAAATATCCAGAGTCAGCAGTTTTTAAAGCGGTATCAGCACTACCTTTTCTAGCACCATGAGTTGATAAGAAGAATTCAGATACTGATAAACCTTCTCTAAATGAAGATAATACTGGAATTTCTACTGGTTCACCATTAGGTTTAGCCATCAAACCACGCATACCAGCAAGTTGAGTAAAGTTAGAAATGTTACCACGAGCTTTAGAGTTCATCATCATGAAGATAGGGTTATCAACATCAGTTTTTGCATATTCTTCAAGTTCTTTTTGAACTTCATCTTTAGCACCATTCCATGTTGCTATTACTTTTTCAAAACGCTCTTCATTGGTAATTAAACCACGTGTATATTGTTTATTAATTGTATTAACCATTTTATTGGCTTCTTCAACAATTTTTTCTTTATTTTTACTTACCGTAACATCAGCAGCTGATACCGTAATACCAGCAATTGTTGAATATTTGAAACCTAAATCTTTAAGTCTATCCAACATCATTGAGGTTTCAGTAGTTTTATAACGTTTAAATGTTTGAGCAATTATACTTTCAAGAGTACCTTTTGCAAAAGGTTTTACAAGTGGCATTTTACTAATTGCTTCTTTAATATTAACTCCACGGTCAACAAAATATTTATTAGGTGTAATTTTTTGAATGTTTTCATCAGTTGGTTCATTTATATAAGCAAATGAATCTGGTAGAATTTCATTAAATATAAGTTTACCAGGAGTAGTAATTAAATACTTACCTTTTTGACTTTCAGTAAATAGTTTATATTTGAATGAATTAACAGGTAGAGCAATTCTTGTATGAAGAGTTAACTCACGTCTTTCATAAGCCATAATTGCTTCATTAGAATTCTTAAATACTCTTCCTTCACCATCAAGTCCAGCTTTTTCCATAGTTAAATAATAGTTACCTAAAACCATATCTTGACTAGGTGTTACAATTGGGCTACCATCTTTTGGATGTAAAATGTTATTAGCACCTAACATTAAAAGTCTAGCTTCAGCAATTGCCTCTTCACTTAAAGGTACATGAACAGCCATCTGGTCTCCATCAAAGTCAGCATTGAAAGCTGTACAAACAAGTGGATGTAAACGAATGGCTTTTCCACCAATTAACTTAGGTTCAAATGCTTGAATACCAAGTCTATGTAATGTAGGAGCACGGTTTAACATTACAGGATGTTCTTTAATAACATCTTCAACAATATCCCATACAACTGGGTCTTTATTTTCAATTAAACGTTTAGCAGCTTTAATATTAGAAGCTAAATTACGTTTAACTAAACCATTTATAACATGTGGTTTGAATAACTCTAATGCCATATCTTTAGGAATACCACATTGATACATTTTTAAATCTGGTCCAACAACAATAACTGAACGACCTGAATAGTCAACACGTTTACCAAGTAGATTTTGACGGAATCTTCCTTGTTTACCTTTTAACATACTAGATAAAGATTTTAAAGGACGATTTCCAGCTCCAGTTACACTTCTTCCACGTCTTCCATTATCAAATAAGGAATCAACAGCTTCTTGTAACATACGTTTTTCATTTTGAATAATAATTTGAGGAGCATTTAAATCTATTAATTTCTTTAAACGGTTATTACGATTAATAACTCTTCTATATAAATCATTTAAATCACTTGTTGCAAAACGACCACCATCAAGTTGAATCATAGGACGTAAATCTGGTGGAATAACCGGAATACAGTCCATAATCATCCATTCTGGTTTATTATCAGATTTATAGAAAGCATCAAGAACATCCATTCTTTTTATTAAACGAACACGTTTTTGACCTTGAGCAGTTTCAAGTTCTTTAGTAATTTCATCAATCTCAGCCTTTAAGTCAACTTGTTTTAATAGTTCCTTAATAGCCTCAGCTCCCATACCTACTTTGAAACCATCACCATATTTTTCATAATAAGCACGATATTCTTTTTCAGATAAAGTTTGTTTATTTTCAAGAGGTGTAATACCTTTATCAATTACAACATAACTAACAAA
>CANQYO010000073.1 GCA_947628095.1 uncultured Bacilli bacterium
TTAAAATTTCTTAAACCCTTTATTGATAAGAGTCTAAGAGATTTTTGACTTTCAAAAGTGATAAATTTGAGAGTATAGCATTAATAAAAAAAAGATACAATATAAAATTATTAAAAATTTTTCTATTTTTTTCTAAAAAAAAGAAGCTACCAATCAACTTCTTCTTCATCATTTCCTAAATCTTTTTTCATAACTTTTTCTTTAGCTTCGTCAGTTATACTTCCCTCAACATCAACATTATTTGGTGTACAAAGAAATATTCCTGTTCCAAGTTTTTGTAAACCACCATTAATTGCATATAAAGTTCCACTTAAAAAATCAACAATTCTTTTAGCTTGGTCTGGAGTAACTCTTTTTAAATTAACTACAACCGCATTTCTCTTTTTTAAATAATCAGCAATTTGTTGACTTTCAGAATAAGCACGAGGTTCAAACAAAATCATTTTATTAGAACCACTTATATCAGAAAAAGCTTCACGTTTTGCTTCATAATAATCATCTTCATTTACTTTTATATTATCTCTATTTTCATCATCATCGTCACGATTTCCACCAAAAAAAGCTTTAAATTTATCTTTTCCCATTATAATCCTCCTATTGTCAAATATAATTTTAAGATAAAATAAAGCTTTTGTCAATTAAATTGTTTCAATTACAAAATTTTCTAAAATTTTTAAAATATCGTCACGTCCGGTTTTATTCATACTTGAAAATAAAACTACATCATCTCCAACTGCTAAATTAAGAGTATCTTTTATAATTTTTAAATTTCTTTCTTTTCTTGAAGTTGAAACTTTATCAGCTTTTGTTAAGATAATAGTAACAGGAATATTATAATATTTTAAAAATTGATACATTTGAATATCATTTTCTGTTGGTTTAATTCGAAAATCAACTAACATGAAAACTCTTTTTAATTCTTCTCTTTTTTCAAGGTATTCTTCAATTAATAACCCCATTTTCTTTTGTTGTTCTTGATTAACAGATGCATAACCATAACCTGGTACATCAATTATATAAAATGAATCATTTACAAGATAAAAATTTAAAGTTTGAGTTTTACCAGGTCTTGAAGAAGTTCTTGCTAAATTTTTCTGATTAATTAAAGCATTTATAAAACTACTTTTTCCAACATTACTACGTCCAACAAGTAAAAATTCTGGCTTTTTATCAGTTGGATATTGACTACGTCTAACAGCAATTATATCTAATTTTGCATTAGTAATTTTCACCACTATCACTCTCCTTTTTATAATTCTTGCATAATTCATCTAAATCTTTTATAACATCTTCTGAAGTTTCCATTAATTTAATGCGTGCTCCACTTGCGTATTTGTGTCCACCGCCATTATATTTTGCTAAAGCCATATTAATAACTGGTCCTCTAGAACGAGCTGAAACACGAACATTTCCATTTTTTACATCTTCTGTAAAGAAAACCCAAATCAAAACATCATTAATATAATTAAAATTATTAATCATATTACCAGGACTTGCAGCATCAACTTTATATTCGTCAAGTATTTCTTTCGTTAATTTTATATAAGCAACTCCATTTTCCGTTACCTTTAAATTAAGTCCAATGTACCCTTCTAATTTAACTTCATTAAGCGGTCTTAAATAAAGTGGTTCATAAAGCTTATCAATTTCTAATTCATATTCGTCAATCATTTTAGCAACAGCATGAAAAGTACGCCCATTTTTAGAAAACATAAAACGATTTGTATCACTTACAATTCCAAGATAAATTTTAGCAGCAATATTTTTATCCATTAATAAAGGAGTTTCGTTAATTAATTCCAAAACTAATTCTGAAGCACTTGAAGCACTATCATCTATATGCTCAACATCAGCAAATTTTTCAACGAAAGGATGATGGTCTATTTTTACAATTTTACTATAATCTAATAAGTTAACACCATCAATTCTTCGAATATCGGGAGTATCTAAAACAATTAATAAAGAATCTTTAGTATTTTCAATTTTATCTAACTTACCAAAATAAGTAAAACGATTGCTTCCACTTCCAATAGCATAAACCTTTTTATGAGGAAATGTTAATAAAATACTATCTTTTAAAGCCATCACACTTGCCATTGCATCTGGGTCCACTCCAACATGACGAGCAAGAACAATTTTATCATACTCCGTTATTAATTTATAAATATCACTATACATATAACCAATCCTAACTATTTTATTTTATATTATTTAATCAAAGCTAAAGTATCTCTTGCAATCATTAATTCTTCATCAGTTGGTATTACATAAACTTTAATACTTGAATCACTTGTTGATATTTTTTGAATAGAACCACGAATATTATTCTTTTCTTCGTCTAATTTAACTCCTAAAACACCTAAAGCTTCAACAACTTGACGACGAACAGGGATGCTATTTTCCCCAACTCCTGCTGTAAAGACTATAGCATCGCATCCTCCAAGTTCAACATAATATTTAGCTATATAATCAACTATTCTTTTAACATACATTTTTTGAGCAAGAAGACAACGTTTATTTCCTTCTTTAATTCCTGCTTCAATATCTCTTGAATCACTTGAAACTCCACTTATTCCAAGTAAACCACTTTGTTTATTTAAAATATTATCCATTTCTTTAGTTGATAATTTTAATTTATCCATCATAAATGGAACTATAGTTGCATCTATATCACCTGAACGAGTACCCATAATAAGTCCTGCATTTGGAGTTAACCCCATTGAGGTATTTATACATTTTCCATTTAAAACTGCACTGATACTAGCCCCATTTCCAATATGACAGGTAATTAATTTAGTATCTGTTCTATCTAATATTTCATTCATTTTTAAACTTACATACTTATGACTAGTTCCATGAGCACCATATTTTCTAATTTGATATTTTTCATTCCATTCATAAGGAAGTGCATAAAGATAATTTTCTTCTGGTATTGTTTGATGAAAAGCTGTATCAAATACAACCACTTGAGTAGCATTAGGAACAACACTCTCTGCTGCTCTTATTCCTGTTATGGCTGCTGGGTTATGAAGTGGTGCTAAAGTAGATAATTCATCTATTTTAGCAATTACATCTTCTGATGCAATAACTGATTTATCAAAATATGAACCACCTTGAACTATACGATGTCCAATTCCAGCAATATCATCTAAAGTATCAACGATATTATTAGCCATTAACTCTTCAACTAAAAGTTCAAAAGCTCTTTTATGGTCCTTTAATTCAACTTTCTTTTCATATTTTTCTCCATTTAATTTAATAGTATAGAAACTTCCTTCCATACCAATACGTTCAAAAACGCCACTAATTAATACTTGTTCTGCTGGCATCTCATACATTTGAAATTTAAGAGATGATGAACCAGCATTTACTGATAATATATTCATATAAACTTCTCCTTTTCGTAGATATTATACAATAAATTTAGAAAAAATAAAACTAATTACATAGGTTTTTAAATTTTTCTTTCTATAAAATAAAAAACCCAAAAGGGTTTTTGTCCTATTTGGCGGAGCAGGAGGGATTTGAACCCTCGCACCAGTTTAACCCGATCTACTCCCTTAGCAGGGGAGCCTCTTCAGCCTCTTGAGTACTACTCCAAAAACGAACATATTTATAATATCAAAACTTAAAACTCTTGTCAATTTAATTTAACATATACACTAAATAAAATTGAAAGTGCCCGATATTTTTATCCCGGTCAATAAGTCTTTTAAAAAGTTCTTTCCACTTTCTT
>CANQYO010000074.1 GCA_947628095.1 uncultured Bacilli bacterium
ATCTATTTTTCCTTTTATTTCCTTATATATCATGCTTTTAATTTATTTTTTTATTTTTTTCATGTTTTTATCCTGAAAAAGTAACAAAAAAGACATAAATTAGAAAATAGTTAATTTTATGTCTTTTAATATAGTAATAATTTAATAAAAATTATTATTAAATATCTATATTTTCTTTTTTGGAAAACCCAAGGATTAATCTTGTTTTTAATCTCTTTTTTTATACCTTAATAATTCAAAAAGACTTAATTAAAATCTGCGCGCACGCCAGGAGTAGTCCAGGTAACGTTATTGTTAACAAACTCACCAGCTGGGTTAACATCAAACACATTGGCATTAGCTGTCCACGAATTGAAGCGATTAGGCGACATCTAAATAGTAGTAGATTAACCCTATAAAGAAGAATTTATTTATTTTTAACTCTTGGATATGGTTCTTTAGAATTGGTTAAGCCAACTATATAATCAATACTAGTATTATAAAATTTAGCAAGTTTAATTAAAATTTCATTTGGAACATTTCTACTACCAGTTTCATACCCAGAATATGTTCTTTCAGCAATATTTAAATATGCAGCAACATCTTTCTGAAATAAGTCTTTATCTTCTCTCAAATCTTTTAGTCTCATGCTATTCACCTCTAATAAAATTTTAATACAGTACATAACGAGCTATTGACATATAGCTCAAAATGAACTATAATTTAATAGTAGAGCTCAAAGTGAGCTATAGGAGATAAAAATGAAGAAAAGAAAAATAGGGATAATAGTAACAGTAGTGGTAATGTTATTAACAGTATTTGGAGTAACATATGCATTTGTAAACTTTACTTTAAATGGTAATGAAAATTCTGTTCTTGTAACAGGAGATATCTATATGAACTATACAGAAACTAACCAAATTAACTTAACAGATGCAGTTCCCATGTCAAAAGATGCTGCCTTAAAGTTAAATGATAATATCTTTAAATTTACAATAACAGGAAAGAACCAAAGTAAGAAAGATATCTATTATGGAATAAGTATAGTCTATGGAGAGGAACAAGCAACTAAGACTAGATTAAAAGACGAGGATATAGATGTGTATTTAACAAGTGGAGAAGATGTGTTAGTAAATGCTAATAGATATAAGACCTTAAATGACACAAGAATATGGGCAGAGAAAATAGATGCAGGGACTAATTCTTATACGAAAGATTATTCACTTAGATTATGGGTAGACGAGAGTGTAATAATATCAGATACAGATGCAAATAAAGATTATACCCAAGATGTATGGAATAAAAGTTATGCTAGTTTCAAGGTTAAAGTAGATGGAAACTTAGATAAAATGAACATTCCGTTAGAGATAGATGCCAAGGATAGTTACTTTGAAAATGGAAAATCATATTTCATAGTAAATATAAGCAATTATTTAAACCCACAAGTTGCAACTAAAACGATTGCAACATCAGATATTATGAAGCTTGATATAACAAGTACAAATAAAGATGTAGAATTTGGGTATTATGTAAATGACGAAGATAAAAGTGGAAGTGAACCATTATCTAACATAAGTAAAACTTACACATTTGAAGAAAATAAAGTAGTTAAAGTTCAAGTTTATGTAACATCAAAAAATATTGAACCAATAAATGCTGACATAAATATCAAATTGACAAAGAATGGTAATGAAACATACGAAGTTTTGAAAAGTATGAATTTAAGAGGAGCAAATGAATATTATTGCCAGAATAATGGTTTTACAAAATTAGCAGATTGCTTATTAGTATCAGAGCAATATAGTAAAGATGTAGAAAGTGCGAAAGTAGCAATTACAGCAAAAGAAGTAGCAACCTTAAGTAAAACAGCACCAGTTGTAACTTATACAGAAGGTGAATTAAAAACAGGACAAACAGTACCTCAAAGTTCAGGTTATTTATGGACTTATGGAGATAGTGTAACATTTAATACATCAACAGGAATTTATACTATAACTGGAAATGTAAAAAATAATCAAGCTTTAAGTTCTGCCATGAATGGAAAATGGACATGTGGAACATCAAATAATGGAACAACAACTTGTAGTACCGTATATCATATAACAAGTATGGAAGGTAATACAATAAAAACAGCAAGTAGTAAAACATATGTAACAGGAAATGCAATTGGTTCTAGTGAAGTAGGACTTTACAAAACTACAGATAATGATGGAGATACATATTATTATAGAGGAGCAGTAGAAAACAACAATGTAAAATTTGCAGGTTTTTATTGGAAAGTAATTAGAATTAATGGAGATGGTTCAATAAGACTTATTTATAATGGAACAAAACCAAATTCAATAGATTATGATGCTTCCTCAGTAACTGGAGCAGACGCTCAATACAATGCACGATATGCAGACCCAACTTATGTTGGCTACATGTATGGAGAAAACTTCTCAGCAACTCCTGTTACAAGTAAAGAAGCTAACTATACCGATATAGTAGCTGGAACTAAATATTGGTTTGCAAAAGATTATACAGGAGATGCCAGTGCTAAAACATTTAAGTTAACCAACGCTGATTATCAAGGTACATTTACTGAGTATAATACAGCTGGAAAACTTGCTGAAGGTTATAAATACACTTGTAAATCAACAAGTGCAACAGGAACATGTCAATTTTTAATAGAAGTTGTTAAATTTAATAATGCTACAAGTATTCAAGCAAAATATCTAACATATGGTTCAACAAGTTATGCAAACTCCAGACTTGATACAGCAAGTTCAAATGCTAAAACGGTCCTTGAAAATTGGTATACAGAAACATTATCTAATAAAAATGAAGCTGGACAAAGTGCACCCGACTATATAAATGTCGACAGTACTTTCTGCAATGATAGAAGTATAACAAGTGGAAGTGGAGATGGTTATACAACAGCTCCTACAACCTATTATGGAGCATATGATAGAAATGTAAATAAAAAGGCTGCAAGTTTAGTTTGCCCAACAGATACAGACTTGTTTAGTGCAAGTGGTGCTAAAAAGGGCAATGGTAAACTTACAAACCCAATTGGCTTAATAACAGCCGATGAAGTTATTTTAGCAGGTGGTTTATATAATAACAAAAATGAAAGATATTATTTATACACAGGACAACCTTACTGGACTATGTCGCCTTCTCGCTTCTATTCGGCTCACTCTCATGCTACTTTGTTTGATGTCCGTTCAGCAGGTGAGTTCAGCAATGATTGGGATAACGTTGCCTATGGCTTACGTGCCGTTATAAATTTAAAATCAGATGTACTACTTGCCGGTGGAAATGGAACAATGGACGACCCATATACAGTAAAGTTAGCTAGTTAATTAAGGTAATAAAAGAGAATAATAAGAATATAAAAAATTAAAAAGAGAAAATAGAGTTAAAGCATAAATTAGATAATATCTAGTTTATGCTTTTTTTATATAAATATGAAAAAAAATAAAAAAAGTTTTAGAACTTTTAAAAATATTGAAAAAAACCGAGTATATAATAATAGGATGATAGAAAATTCCTAGGAAGGAGGTAAAATAAAAATTAAATAAAAAGAATAAAGGGGTTCTTAAAAACAAAGAAAGGGAGTAGATAAATTGAATACAAAAGAATTAAGACATAATGGAGAAATTAGGTTCTTCCGAAAGTTTCCGGAAAGAAATAAAAGTGGATAGAAATTGATGTCTACCATTTGAGGTTCACATCAA
>CANQYO010000075.1 GCA_947628095.1 uncultured Bacilli bacterium
TTTTCTTTTATTTCTAAATTAGGAATTTTTAAAGTTACATTTTTTAAAGTTTCTAAATATTCAATTGGAGTTAAATAACCACTTAACATAAATAATGTATAAATTGTATTTTTATCTCCCTCTAAAATATTTAATTTTAAATTAAAATCTAAATTAATATTTTTTATTGTGTTTGTTGTTATTAAATTCTCAAAACTCTTTAACTTTTCTAGTTTACCATTTAAATTATAAATTAAATCTTTAAGTAATCCTACTCCTTCTTTATTAGTCCAATAAGGGATAAGTTTATGCTCTTTATTTTCTAAATACTTTAAGATACTAAGTGGATTATAAATAATATTTTCACCAAATAAATATCCGCCATACCACTTTTTAACATCATCAAAAGTATTACTTAAACCATATTCTTTTAGTAATTCTTTTACTTCACTTTCTGTAAATCCAAAATAAGTTGAATATTTTTTATCAGTTGTATCATAGACATTAATGTTATTCGCACAACTAAAAAGGTTTTCAGTATTTATTTTGGATATACAAGTTATTATTCCTTTTTTTAGATTTCTATTCCCCTTAAATACTGTTACTAATAATTGATTTATAAAATCTACTATTTCATCATAATAACCATTAAAATATCCATTTATAATTGGAACATCATAATCTTCAAGTAACACAATTACTTCTACTCCATAATGTCTATTTAAATAAGTTACTAATTTAGCAATTGCTTTTGATAAAAGTGTATTTTCTTGTTTTCTTATAATTTTCATAAAATCTTTTTTATCAGTCTCATCTAACTTATCACTTTTAAGTAAATAATCATATTTTGTATACAAGTTTTTCATTGCTTCTTTATAATTATTAATAAATCCTTCATAATTATCACATTTAGTATCTTTTAAACTTAATGAAATAACTGGATATTTATTCATTTCTTTAGAGTATTCTTCACCTTGCCTCATTATTTCAAGGCCATTAAATAAATTATTATCTTTATATTCAAGATTAAAATAATAATTTAACATGGACATATTCAAACTTTTACCAAATTTACTTGGTCTTATAATGCACAAAGGTTTATAAAAATCATCAATTATTTCTTTGATAAATAAAGTTTTATCTATAAATAAACTATTACTTTCAATTATTTCTTTAAAATCATTTGTTTTTAAATTAATATTTTTCATACAATATTACTCCATTTCTAATGATATTGTATCATTAAATATATATAAAGTAAATATCTTTTTGTATAAATTTTTATACAAAAAAGACTATTATCTAGTCTCTATTTTAACTTTCTTGCCTTTAAACGCAATAGCCATTTTTATAACATCTAAGTTTTTAACACTTGCATCATACTTCATAGTTTCAATTTGATTAAAGGCTGTCTCTACTGTATCTTCAAAAGTTGTATTATCTCTTACTAACTTAAATTCTATTATATAAGCTGGTATATCTTTTATTTTAGGTTTTAATAAAATATCATACCTACCAAATCCAGACTCTCTGTTACTTGTTACTTCGTAGTATTCATTATCTATTCTAATTAGTCCCATAACAAACGCATGATAAAATGCTTCTGATGCAGAAGTTCCTGGTACATCAAGATAACTAAATGTTTCTAAAACTAAATTTTCTAATTTATTCTTAAACTCATTTATTTCACTATTAGCTAAATATTTAACTATACTATTACCATTATAATTATTTTTAAACCAACTACTTGCCATATCAATTAAATTCTCTTTTATTTCTAAATTAGGTATTTTTAAAGTTATATTTTCACCATCTCCAACTAAAGTAGTTGGTGTTAAATATCCCATTAACATGAACAATGTCCAAACTGTATTTGGGTCACCTTTTAAACTTTTTAAATTCAAATTTAATTCTATATTCACATGTTCCTTATAACATTTATTTATTATTCTTTCAAATTCATCTAATAAATTAGTATTATATTTAATATTATAGATTAAATCTTTAAGTAATCCTACTCCTTCTTTATTAGTCCAATAAGGGATAAGCTCATGATCTTTATTTTCTAAATATTTTAAAATACTCCAAGGATTATAAATTGTATTTTCATCAAATAAATATCCGCCATACCACTTTTTAACATCATCAAAAATATCACTTAAATTATATTCTTTTAATAATCCTTTAACTTCACTTTCTGTAAATCCAAAATAAGTTGAATATCTTGCATCAGTTATATTATATACTTCTATATTATTAGCACAACTATAAAAGTTTTCTGTACATATTTTAGATATACAAGTTATTATTCCTTTTTTTAAATTTCTATTACCTTTAAATGTTGTTACTAATAATTGATTTATAAAATCTACTACTTCATCATAATAACCATTGAAATATCCATTTATAATAGGAACATCATAGTCATCAAGTAATACTATTACTTGTAAACCATAATATCTACTTAAATAATTTACTAAATATGATAAAAAATTGGGTAATCTTTCAGGATTATCTTCTTTTTCTTCAATAATTGTTTTTATTCTTTGTTTTTCAGTATTTGTTAATACTTTGCTATTCATAAGGATATTTTCATATTTTAAATATAAATTTGCCATAATAGTTTTATAATTATTTAAAAAACCTTTAAATGTTATTTTCTTAGTATCTTTTAAACTTAAAGAAACAACTGGATATTTATTCATTTCCTTAAAATATTTATCTCCTTGTTTCATTATTTCAAGACCATTAAATAAAGTGTTATTTTTATACTCAATATTAAAATAATAATTTAACATGGACATATTTAAACTTTTACCAAATTTACTCGGTCTTGGAAAACATATAACAGGTGAAGGATTATCAATTAATTCTTTAATAAATAAAGTTTTATCTATAAATAAACTATCACTTTCAATTATTTCTTTAAAATCATTTGTTTCTAAATTAATATTTTTCATATAATATCACTCCATTTCTAATGATATTGTATCATTAAATACATATAAAGTAAATATCTTTTTGTATAAATTTTTATACAAAAAAAAGACTATTATCTAGTCTCTATTTTAACTTTCTTTCCATAAAAAGCTATTACCATTTTAGTTACATCATATTCTTTAATTTCAGTTTCATATTTATTTTCATCAATCTGATTAAATCCTTTTTCTATTACTTCATCAAAGTTATTATTATTTG
>CANQYO010000076.1 GCA_947628095.1 uncultured Bacilli bacterium
AAAAGAAAAATAGGAATAATAGTAACAATAGTAGTAATGTTATTAACAGTATTTGGAGTAACATATGCATTTGTAAACTTTACTTTAAATGGTAATGAAAATTCAGTCTTAGTTACAGGAGATATCTACATGAATTATACTGAAACTAATCAGATTAATTTAACAGATGCAGTTCCTATGACCAAAGACGATGCTTTGAAATTAAATAACAATGTATTTAATTTTACAATATCAGGTAAAAACCAAAGTAAGAAAGACATCTATTATGGAATAAGTATAGTATATGGAGAAGAACAAGCAGGAAAGACTAGATTAAAAGATGAAGATATAGATGTATATCTAACAAATGGAGAAGATGTGTTAGTAAATGCCAATAGATATAAATCACTTAATGATACAAGAATATGGGCAGAGAAAATAGAGGTAGGAACTGAAAATTACACTAAAGATTACTCATTAAGATTATGGGTAGATGAAAGTGTAATAATATCAGATACAGATGCTAATAAAGATTATACTCAAGAAGTATGGAACAATAGTTATGCAAGTTACAAAGTAAAAGTAGATGGAAACTTAGATAAAATGAATATACCACTTGGTGTTGATTATCAGAATTCTTATTATGAAAATGGAAAGACTTATTTTAATGTAGAAATAAGTAATTATCTTAACCCTAGTGTAGCAGGAATATCACTTGCAAGTGCTGATACAATGAAAGTAGATATAACTAAAACAAATGATAATATAAGTTTTACCTATTCAGATAGTGAAGATAATTCAAGTGAAGGTGAATTACAGTCAATTAGTCAAACTTATTCATTTGATACAAACAAAAAAGTAACTATGAAAGTTATAATTAATTCAAATACTGATGTAGACATAAAGACTGATATAAACATTAAGTTAACTAAAAATGATAATGAAACTTATGAGATATTAAAATACATGCATATAAGAGGACCAAAGAATTATTGTAAGAACAATGGCTTCACAAATTTTGCAGACTGTTTGCTAGTATCTGAACAATTAAGTAATAATGTAGACGAAGCAAAGAAAGCAATTGGAGATAAAGGAGAACCAGATTTAACTAAAACTAGTGAACAAACAGGAGAAATAGGTTTATATAAGACAGAAGATAATGATGGAGATACCTATTATTATAGAGGAGCAGTAGAAAACAACAATGTTAAATTTGCCGGTTTTTACTGGAAAATAATAAGAGTAAATGGCGATGGTTCTATAAGATTAATCTATAATGGAGACCATGCAAATGCGACAGGTATGGAGGCATCAAGTGTAACAGGTAAAAATGAGGCATATAATACAAGATATGCCGACCCAACTTATGTAGGATATATGTATGGTGAAAATTTTTCTAAAGAACCGGTTAAAAGTAAAGAAACAACTTCTAATCTTTCAAGTGTAATTTCAACAAATACAAAGTATTATTTTGCTAAAGAGTATATAGGTGATGCAAACTCAAGAATTCTTAAATTAGCAAATGCTGATTATTTGGGAACATTTACAGAATGGGATACATCTGGAAAATTAGCAGAAGGTTATAAATATACTTGTATCTCAACAAGTTCTGATGGAACATGTGAATTTTTGTTTGAAATAAGTAAATTTAATAATGCAACATCAGTTCAAGTTTATTATTTGTCATATAAGTCAACTAGTTATGAAGCAACAAGGGAAGACACAGCTAGTAGTAATGCTAAAATTGTGCTTGAAAACTGGTATACTGAAAAATTATCGCTTAAAACTGAGAGTGGACAAACAGCTGATAAGTATATAAATTTTGGAGGAACTTTCTGTAACGATAGAAGCTTATCTTCTAAAGAAGGAAATGGCGATGGTTTTTCGTTAGTTCCAATGACTTATTACGGAGCATATGAAAGAAATGTTGATAATAAAGTAGCTAGTCTTGTATGCCCAAATACAGCAGATTTGTTAAGTGTTAAAGGCAGTGAAGGAAAAGGTAACAAGAAGTTAGAAAAGCCGATAGGATTAATTACAGTCGATGAAGTTGCATTAGCAGGTGGTTTGTACAATACTCTAAATGAAAGATATTATCTTAGTACTGGAGATAGATATTGGGTTATGTCGCCTTTAGCCAACTTTCCTTCGGGATATAATTATGCTGGTACTGCTATTCTTATGTCTGATGGTTCTATAAGTAGTAATACTGTTAAAGGTGGAGGCGTAGGCCTCCGTGCAGTCATAAATTTAAAATCTGATGTATTGCTAGCTGGAGGAAATGGCACAATGGACGACCCATATACAGTAAAGTTAGGTAGTTAATTGATGTAATGAAAGAGAATAAATAAGAATAAAATAAAAAGAAAATGGAATTAAAGAGCATAAATTAGAAGGTAAGAACTAGTTTATGCTTTTAATATGTAAAATTATGTTAAATTATTGATTATAAGAATTTAAAAATTTATAAAGATATTAAATAAATATAAAAAATTTCTTAAAATAAATTTTAATTTTAAATTAAAAAAATCAAGAAAAATTTAATTTTCTAGGACAAATTCAATTTTTGTATTTCTAAAGTATATGTGTTTTAATTTCAATTAGGAGGTAGAAATGAAATTGAAACACAAAGAAGGGGAGATAATGCCCCAATCATATGACGAAGCATTTAAAATAATGTATGGAAACCCAAATAATATAGAAGTAACAACATTATTAGTTTCTAAAATATTAAAGATAGAATATGAAGATATAGAAGGGAAAGTAGAATTATTACCACTTAGTACTCCAAATGAAGTAATAGGAGAAAAATTAAGTGAAAGAGATGTAGTAGTAAGAGTAAATATAACAGATAGATATAAATTAGTTATAGAAGTAAATGTAAAAGATAGAGTATATAAAAATATATTAGATAGAAATTTATATTATTTAAGTGAAATATTTAGTAAAGGCTTAAAACAAGGAAAAAACTATGGAGAGATAGTAAGTACATATTTAATAAATTTAGATACATATTATATGACAGATAATAAAAAGATAATAGATGAGTATGAAATAAGAAATAAAGAAGGAGATGTGTATACAGACAAATTAAAAATTCTATCAGGATAAAAACATGAAAAAAATAAAAAAATAAATTAAAAGCATGATATATAAGGAAATAAAAGGAAAAATAGATA
>CANQYO010000077.1 GCA_947628095.1 uncultured Bacilli bacterium
TCAAGATGTGTTAGAGCATCAATAATTTCCTTATTTGGATTTTTGATATCAATTAGTCTTTTATGTGTTCTCATTTCGAATTGTTCACGTGAATCTTTATACTTATGAACAGCTCTTAAAATTGTAAACTTTTCAATTTCAGTTGGAAGTGGTACTGGTCCACTAACTTCTCCTCCTGCTCTTTTTACAGTTTCAACAATTTTAGTGCATGCATTATCAAGTATACGATGGTCATATGCTTTCAATCTTATGCGAACTATTTGTTTTGACATTATTGTCACTCCCTTCGTCTATATCTGGTATAGGCTTGCTCCGTGCAAATAACCCGAACAACGTGACCTCGTGTATCGGCAACCTTGCACATCTAAGCAATCAAACACGACTAGTATTTTATCATAGTGGAAAATATAAAGTCAAGCTTTTTTTTGCTTGTTTTAGAACTTTTTTTCATATTTTCCTTTACTTTAAAATTAAATGCTATTTTTATCTAATATATGTTATCCATTTTTGCTTTATTTTGACAAAAAAACGAAATAGTTTTACCTAATTCGTTTATCATTTTTTTATAAATCTAAGCTATTTCTATCTAATAAAAATTCTTGTATTCCAATAATTAAAATTCCTTCTTCAGTAATCCAATGTTTCATATTATCCTTTACTACAATAATTTTTTTAAAATTATCATTTATATTCATTAATGGTCTTTCTTCTTGAATTGTTTTTTCTCTTGTATCTAAGTTTAAAGCTGACTGAACATAATACCTTTTATTTCCTAAATTGCATACAAAGTCAACTTCTAATTGTTTTCTATTTTTATTATCATCTCTTACTTCCACAACTCCAACATCCACATTGTAACCTCTTATAATAAGTTCATTATAAATTATATTTTCCATTATATGATTTTCTTCTTGTTGCCTAAAATTTAATCTAGCATTTCTAAGACCAATATCTGAAAAATAATACTTTTGAGGAGTCTGAATATACTTTTTTCCTTTAACATCATATCTATCTGACTTATTAACAATAAAAGAATCTTCAATATATTTTAAATAAGAACTTATAGTATTAGGCGATATTTCTTTTTCTCCACTACTTAAAAAAGTATCATATATTTTTTTAGGATTAGTTAAAGAACCAACTGAAGATGCTAATATATTAATAATTGAATCAATTATATCAACCCTCGCAACATTATTACGCTCAATTATATCCCTAATGTAAGTTTGTTCAAATAAATCTTTTAAATATTGAGATTTTTCTTCATCATTTTTTTTAGATAAAATTAAAGGCATTCCTCCATATAAAACATACTCATTCCACGCCTCATACTTATCTCCTTTGAAAGCTTCTACATATTCCGAAAAAGACAACGGAAATATTTTAATTACATCTCCTCTTCCTCTAAATTCTGTAATTATATCAGTTGATAAAAATTTAGAATTACTGCCTGTAACATAAATATCTAAATTTTTTTCATATAAAAAGCCATTTAATACACCTTCAAAGTCCTCAACTAATTGAATTTCATCTAGCAAAATATAATACATATATTTATCTTTTATTAAAGATTTAATATATTCATTCAATTCATATGGATTACGATATTTCTTATTTGTTTCTTTATCTAATTCCAATTTTATTATATGGTCTTCTTTAACTCCACTTTCAATTAAATAATTTTTAAATATTGGGTCTAATAAATAAGACTTACCACATCTTCTTATTCCTGCTAAAATTTTAATTAAACCATTACCTTTTCTATTTTTTAATTTTTCTAAATATATTTCTCTTTTTATCTCTTTCATATTTTTTCCCCATTGAAAATTTTTGCCACTAGTGGCATTTTTTTTCAATACAATTATATCATATTATTTTATTTTAAATCAATATTATCATTGAAAATTTTTGCCACTAGTGGCAAAAATTTTCAATGCACATATTACACATATATTATATGAAATATTCTTTTTAATATACAAAAAGAAAGTATCTTCCTTATACTTTCTTATTAATTAAAACTTTTTTTTAAAATTACAATTACACTTAAAGCACAAATAACTATTTTTCTGATTTTGATACCTAAAAGGATAAGCACTATCTACTTATCCTCTAATTCAAAATTTAACATTTCCTTTGCTACACTTTCATATAAATCTTGCTCATGTTTAATTGTATCTATTAAGAACATTTTATCTTCTTTATAGTTCCTTAGTCCTCTCATATAATATGGTTTATCATCATCCAGTACAATAAATGGCATTATATTGTTCTTTAAACATTATCATTCTTCCTATGCGACCATTGCCATCTCCAAATGGATGAATGCATTCAAATCGAAAATGAAAAGTAATAATATCTTCTAGATTTATCTTCTTTAAACTTTGATACCACTTAAGTAATTCATCTAAATCTTTTTCTACTTCCTCTGGTGCAGATGTATTTATAACATTAATAAGTCCAATTTTATTAGGTACAATTTTGAAACCACCAACATTATATCTTGGATTCTCTTCATCAGTTGTATTTCTTTTTAAAATCTTATTCATTTCAATCATCATATCTTTCGATAATGGCTCATCTATAGTATCAAGACAATAATCAAATAGTCTAAAATGATTTTTCATTTCAGTTAAATCATCAAACTTAATTGCATCATTACTTTTAGGAATGAATGAATTGGTTTCAAATATCTCTTCCGTTTCATCTTCCGTTAATTTTCCACCCTCAATCTTATTTGAGTTATAAGCAAAATTAACTTGTGAATAGTGATATATATTTCCTTTGAACTTTGATTTTCTTTGTTCGATTAGTTCTAATTTTAACTTATTAAAATCCACATAATCATCTCCATTCAACATTTTAATTTTCTACTGCATATCTATTGTACCATAAAAACATAGAAAATTATAAGAAAACTAACATATATTTCCTATAAATTAGTCGTGTATTTAACTATTCTTAGTTATATACACATTCTTTCCCTTATTCAATATAACTTCCTTTTTAGCATTACTCATTTTCTTTGCTATATCTAAAGGTGGATGTTTTCTTATATATTCATTCAATTCATATGGATTATGAATGCACATATTACACATATATTATATGAAATATTCTTTTTGATA
>CANQYO010000078.1 GCA_947628095.1 uncultured Bacilli bacterium
AAAATCGTTATTACTATACATTTTATGAGGGATATAATTTAAACTATATAACAATAAATAAATTATAATTCCAATAACTAAAATAATTCCTACTAACATAAAATATTTCTTTTTCATTTGATTTTCCTTCCTTTCTAAGTTATATGCAGATTATTTTTTTATTCCTTAACTAAATATAATTATTTGTAATATGATTATAACAGAAAAAAGCAAAAAATAAATAAAAAAATTGAATAAATTGCTGTATTGACAATTGCTAACATCAATAGTATACTAATTTCCAAAAGAGGGTGATTAATATTGAAAAATGTAAGTTTTATTATCAATACAATAAACCAACCATTGATGAAATAAATTCTTTTATAAGGAATATTAAGAAAAAATATACTAATGAATTAGTAAAAATTGAAAAATTAAATAATGAAAATTTATTAAATTATAATCTTAAAAAAACTATATATTTGATAAAATATCATAAAAAGATAATAACTGATATAATTAAAGAAGTTGTAGCATTTTTTCCTCAAATTTCAAAAATACCCCATATTATTTTTATACATGGAAGTTTTGCGAAAAATTTAAATCGATTCAAAAGTGATATTGATTTAAATATACTCTATCCAAATCAATTTAAAAATAAAATTCTCCCCATTGAAGAATTAATATCAATAATTTTACAAAAAATAATTGGATATAGTGGAAGAGATAAAATACATACCATGATGCTATATACATATAATGATTCAAATAATAACTCGTTAGAATCTACTGATGAATGTCAAATTATTTTTCCAAATAATCAAATATATAAATATCAATGTCGAGCAAATTATAGTGAAATAATGTATAAAATCAAAAATTCATCTCGAGAATATAATGATTTTATAAAATATGTTCAAAAACACATTGCTTCAAATGAATGTGAAGAATGGTGTTATTCATATGAAATAATATACAATAATTGTGAAAACTATAATTTATATGATGACCTAAATAATATCGAAGAAAATCAAATAAATAGAAAAGATTATAGTAGTTATGATAATTTGGTAAAAAATTTAAATAAAGAAATTCAAAATTATAAATTTGATTTACGATATGTTAATACAGTTAGTGTTATCAATTATAATCTAAAAGTTAGAAATTTTGGTTTTCTTTATAAAACTCTAGCTTTAATTAAGCGATACTTATTTATTAATGAAATTAAAACTTGTGGTTTGAATTTTTTTGAAATTTTTGAAAACAAAAAGTTCATAAATTTAATTTCAATAGATGATAAAAATTATATTGAAAATAGTATTTTTAAATACATATGGCAAATATCAAGAATTGAGAATTTGCTTTCTAACAATAATATAAATTTTAGTTCTAGAAATTATGATAATATAGACTTATTTTATGTTTGTGAACTATATAATAATCTATATCATGAAGATTTAATAAACATACAAAATGAAGTTACAATTAATTTTCATAAATCTTTACAAATAATATTAAAGGTACTAATAAATAAAGGACAATAGTCTGAAAAATATTATTTTCATGGTTATTTAAACCTTAAACGAAAGAAAGGAATGTGAGTTAATATGAGTAAAATAGTGATGACAATGCCAATAAAACCACAAACTAAAACAAATATAGGAATGTATATTGCACCAACTCTAATTAATGTCTTAAGCGACATTTTATCTTGTGACAGCGTAATGGCTATTAATTTATTAAATTCATATAAAGATAAAGATGCTGAATCAATAATATTTATAAACGATTTACAACGGCAAGGTATAAAATATAATAATTTATTTATAGATAAACAATTTGTAGAAGAAACATTGACATTGATTGAAAAATTAATATATGATGGTATTATAAAAAAATCATATGAAGAAATTTTTCGGTGTGATTGTGGAAAAGTTGATATACTAAGGCAAGGAATTAATCCAAATATAAGCAAGATATTTTACGAAAATAATAACGAATATTATTGTAAAGAATGCAATACTAAATGTAAATGTTTCAAAGAAGAAGTGTTGATTTTAGAATTACCTGAAAATATTGATGACTCAATATTAATAGTACCTACATTTTTAAAAAAAGACATAAAACATTTAAGCAAAACATTTAAAGGTAGTAAATTATTGATTTCTAAAAAAAGAAACACAGGTTATAAAATAATAATCGGCAATAAAGAATTTAATATTGATATTGATTTTCTTTGGATGAACTATTTCAGATTTTTTGATAGTGACCAAATAATAATGCATGCTAGTAATCACCAAATTTATCAAATGTATTTATTGAATTATTTTAATAAAATTATTTCTAATAGGGAAATTTGTTTCGTTGCTAATCCTTATATGAAAGACTCTAAAATGATAAACCCACTAGCAGAATATGAAAAAACATCAGATGAAATTTTTAAAAAATTATTGATTTTATATAATTTAAAATGGCGCAAAAAAACATGTGAATGGTCACCTACAATAATAGATTTTTTAAGTAATATTAGCACTACAAGAAGAAATAATTTATATAAGGTTATTCAAAATTGCGGTAATAAATTTAATGAACATGAAATGCCATTAGATGTTTATATAGAAAATATTTTTTTAAATGGAATAAATATGCAAACAAATATTTCTGAATCTAAAAATTTAGTAAAAAGATATAAATAAAGGTGGAATGATAAAATGTATAATATTTTTTTTAGTAAAATAGAAATTGGAATGGACTTAGTTGTGAATCGTTTAAAAGAAATTGTAAAACCTAATAATAAAGTTGCAATATTTCCATGGGCTTTTCCACACGAAATAACAAGTAATGAGTTTGAAAATGATTATTTTCCTGTAAATGGAAGAAGATATAATAAATATGTAAAAGAATTAAATAAGATTGGTATTAAAAATGAAAATATTAGAATATGTAATCCTTACAAAGATACCAAAAAAGAATTAGAAAAAATTATTCAAACTAGTGATATTTTACTTTTACCAGGTGGTAATCCTGAAATGCTTTTTGAAAAGATTCTTCATGATACAGAATTATTATATTGTTTTAAACATTATAAAGGAATAATTATTGGTGAAAGTGC
>CANQYO010000079.1 GCA_947628095.1 uncultured Bacilli bacterium
TTCATCTCTTCTATCATTTCATTTATTTGTTTATCTTCTAAAGTTTCTATTCCTAAATTTTTAGCTTCTTGAGTTAATCCATCTATAAATATTGCCATTTCTTTTGAGTTATATTGACTCGTTCCTACGTAAAACATATAACTTTTAAATGTATTACCATTTTGTTTAAAAGTGCCTTGTTCTTCATAATATTTTGAAATTCTATTAGGGTCAACATTAGATAATAAACATACATACTCTCTTTGACCATAGTCTTTTAACATTTGCAAATAAACTTCTTCTTTTGACATCCTAAGTTCATTACCAATTTGAGTAATTAATTCCCATGCGTAATTATTAGCATTTAAACTTCTTTTATTGCGATGTTTATCGATTTTTATATCCCAAACTGTATCTTTATCAAGTTTATATAAAAATTGTTGTATTTGAATTTTTGTACCTGTATATGTCATATTAGTATTTGCTTTCCCATTTTTCACAATATAATTCATATAAATTATTTGCTTTTAACCAATTTATGAAATAATTTATTTCTTGGCTTAAATTTATTTTATTATCTTGCCTTAAATAAAGCTCATGGTAAATATGTAAATCATTCATAGTTTTTTTTGAATCATAATTGTCACATATTACATATTCAAATTCATTAGCTTCTGGACATAATTCAAAATACATAGGATGTTGGTAGCTATCATAAAAACTACCTACATCATAATTATTTTTGTGTTTAAAATCTATTATTTTACCCATTTTTAAGCAATCTAATATTCCATAAAGTACATAATTTCCGGTTTTTGTAGATATATTTTTTGATAATTTAACCTGAAAACATCCACCTTTAGTTGGCTCATAATTTTCTGTCATATATTTCTCAAATTCAAAGCCTTTTTGTATTGCTTCTGTTACTTCCATTGGCTCTTTAGAGAGGACCTTTTTAAAGTCCTCTAAATTGCCATATTCATTTTCTGGACTTATTGCGTATTTCCAACTATTAAGCAGACTTGCTGTTATTAGATATTTCTTTTGATTCATCTTTAACCTCATATTGTCTTGTTTCACTATTCCAAACAAGGTTTAATTTTTCAACTTTTTGTTTAAAAATATATTTAAGTTCTTTTTCAGATGTAAGAATATGATTAGCTTCTTTAATAACTTTCATCACATCCATGACATTTTCCGATGTCATAGATTCTATTTTAGGTTTTATTTCATTCATAATTTCTTCATATTCTTTTTTTTGACTTTCAAAATATTCAGTTTCTTTAGCAATATTATCATTTACTTGTAAAAATAGTTTAGTTAAAAAATCATTTGGTATATTAGGATTATTTAAATCTGGTACTTCAATAACTCCTTTAATACCATGTGTTCCTTTAGCATAATATCTTTCACAATTATCAAATCCTATTGTTCTTTTTCCATTATACATTTCCATGAAACCACCTAAATCCATTTCTTGCCATACATTGTCTTTAGTACTGCCTTCAACTAGTATTCTTAATTTAGTTGCTTCACCATCTTTTTCTTCCTTGGCATGAAAATTAATTACTAAATGTTTTTGTAAAGTATAATAAATATAATCTGTCATTCTTTTAAATTCTTTACCAACTGCTCCATAACCTTTTATTGATAAAGTTTGCCCGTCTTTTTGGCCATTTTTACTATCTTGTTTAATAACATAATTTTTCATTAAATCAAGCAATTTTCCACCGGTATCAATAACTATTGTTTCATAGTCACTTAAATCACTGTTTAAATCTTGCAATAATTCTTCATATGTTTCTGGTTGGGTAAAATCCTTTCGGTTTTTAGCTTCTACTCTATCAATTCCTCTATCTACATCTATTAATAATGGTTTTGGTGCTGATAACGCAAGAGTAGTCTTTCCTATTCCTGGAAATCCTGCAAGTAAAAATCTTATTTTCTTTTCAGTGTTTTTTAATTCTATAGGTTTTTTAATCATTTTATTTTCTCTCCTTTACAACTTTAACTTCATAACCTAAAACTTCACTTATTTCTTCAACAGTCATTTCTTTAATTGGCACTTCTTCAAAACACTTTTTGTTAACAAGATAACCATTTATTATATAATAATTGCGACTTTCGGCGAATACTTCAAATATTTTCTCTCTTCCATAATAATTATCTAAAAAACTTAATGTATCACTTCTACAACCTTCCCAATTATTTTCTGCTAAATCTTTCAAATTTATATTTTCTTTAATTTTAACTTTCATTTTATTTTTCCTCACTTTCATTTTTTCTTTTTAAAATATTTTTAGCTTTTTTATTAATAACCCCTCTACGCATTCCCATTGGTTTTATATCTTCTTTAGTTGCCTTTGTTCCTCTTATTTTTCGTACTTTATAACGGTTAGTTAGTAATCTATCATTTAATTCATGTAGATTTTTATTCTCTTCTTCTAATTGTTCATTTCTAAGTCTTAAATCAGTGTTTAATTCAACTAATTTGTTATTTTGATTTTTTAATCCGCCTTTAGATCCATTAAGAATTGATTTTTCTTTTTCTAACTTTTTAATTTCTTGAAGTTTAAGATCTAAAGTATTTTTTAATTGGTCTATTTTCTTTAAATTTTCTAAGTTACTATTATCAAACCTTTTAATTTTATCTATTAAGTCTTGGTGCTTACTTAAGAGGTTATAATATTTCTTTTTATATCCAAACATTTTAATCTACCAAAGAATATT
>CANQYO010000080.1 GCA_947628095.1 uncultured Bacilli bacterium
ACTAATAATGTTGTTACCTCTATATTTTCAGGGTTTCCATACATTATTTTAAAAGCTTCGTCATAGGACTGAAGCATTATCTCTCCTTTATGTCTTAATTCTTTTGTATTCAATTTATCTACTTCCTTTCTTTGTTTTTAAGAACCTCTTTATTCTTTTTATTCAATTTTTACTTTACCTCCTTCCTAGGAATTTTCTATCATCCTATTATTATATACTCGGTTTTTATTCAATATTTTTAATATTTCTAAAATTTTTTTATTTTTTTTCTTATTTATATAAAAAAAACATAAACTAGTTTTCCTAATTTATGTTTTTCTTCTATTTTCTTTTATTTTATTCTTATTTATTCTCTATTACCACTTTATAGTTAATTAGCTAGCTTTACTGTGTAAGGGTCGTCTGTTGTTCCGTTCCCATTTTTAACTAATACATCTGATTTTAAATTGATAACTGCACGAACGCCAATATCCCAACGTGAGTTTTTAACATAAGTAGCATTAATTTTTCCTTCTTGGTCAACAATATAAGTTGAAGATATCATACGCCAAGATATAAATTGTGCAGGTGACATTGTCCAATAATATTCCCCAGTTTTTAAATAAAATTCATTATTTTGACTATTATATAAACCACCGGCTAATGCAACTTCGTCAGCTGTTATTAAACCTACTGGTTGTGCAAGCTTGCCATTACCCTGTTTAGCACCAATTGCACTAAATAAATCTTCTTCTCTTTGACAATTTAGCATTGCCGTTTTATTGTTTATTAATCTGTTATAACCATTATATTCAATACTTGATGCATTAATCGAATATCCATCTCCTTTGTACAAACTTCTATCATTGCAAAAAGTAGCATCTAAATTTATATAATCTTCAATATTATTTCCATTTTCGCTTTTAATTATTAATTTAGTTGTATACCAATTTTCTAAAATTGTTTTAGCATTGCTACTTATTTCATTAGAAGTAGCATTATCGTATGAGTCTGGAACATAAGAATATATATATACATTAATTAAGGTATCACTCGTTAGAGAAGTCATTTCTAACAAATATTCACAGTCTATATTACCATTTAAAGAACCACAAGTATATTTATAACCATCATTTAATTTAGTTCCTAATTCTTTAAAAGTGCTTTCTATCTTATCTTCTCCTAATTCAAATTTATTAGTACTTGAATTTAATTTATAGCTTTTGGAAAACCAATATTTTTCATTAGCAACAAAATCAACATAATTTAATTCTGCAGATTTTTTTATTTTAAAATTATCTCCATACATATAACCTACATAGGCAGGATTTGCTGTTCTACTATTATATACTTCTGCTTTACCAGTTATAGAAGAAGCATCCATTCCCGTTGCATTAACATGGTCTCCATTATAAATAAGTCTTATGGAACCATCTCCATTTATTCTTACTATCTTCCAGTAAAAACCTCCAAACTTAACATTATTGTTTTTAACATCTCCACGATAGAAATATGTATCTCCATCGTTGTCTACTGTCTTATACATTCCATTTTCATTTGCTTGTTCACTTGTCTTACTTAAGGTTACTTCTCCTTTTGCTTCGATTGCTTCTTTTGCTTCATTTACATTACTTGCACTTATTTGTTCTGTTATCAATAAACAATCTGATAGATTATTATATCCTTTCTTGATACATGTACTTGTTATCTCGTCTATATGTATTTTCTTTAACATTTCATATGTTTCATTATCATTCTTTGTTACTTTTATGTTGATATCTGTATCTATCTTAGAATATGAATTACTTGTTGGAAATACTTTTATATTTACTACTTTATTTTCATTGAAACTATATGTTAAATCTAAACTATTTTTCTTTTCTGTAGAACTTCCATTTTCACTATCAGAATATGTGAACATTAAATCTGAATTACTTGATGTTATTTGTAATTTCATTGTATCAAGTGATGCTAAACTTAAACCTGCTTCATGAGGGTTTAAGTAATTACTAATTGATACTAAGATATACTCTTCTCCATGTTCATAATATGTATCTTTATTATCTACACTTAAAGGTATATTCATTTCGTTTAGATTTCCATCTACTTTTACTTTGAAACTTGCATAGCTATTATTCCATACATCTTGAATATAATCTTTATTGGCATCTGTATCTGATATTATTACACTCTCATCTACCCATAATCTTAATGAATAATCTTTAGTGTAATTTTCTGTATTAGCCTCTATTTTCTCTGCCCATATTCTGGTATCATTTAAGGTCTTATATCTATTGGCATTTACCAAAACATCTTCTCCACTTGTTAAGTAGACATCTATATCTTCATCTTTTAATCTGATTTTACTTGCTTGTTCTTCTCCATACACTATACTTATTCCATAGTATATATCTTTCTTACTTTGGTTTTTACCTGTTATTGTAAAATTAAAGATATTATCATTTAATTTCAAAGCATCTTCCTTATTCATTGGTACAGCATCTGTTAAATTAATCTGATTAGTTTCAGTATAGTTCATATAAATGTCCCCTGTTACAAGAACAGAATTTTCATTACCATTTAAAGTAAAATTTACAAATGCATATGTTACTCCAAATACTGTTAA
>CANQYO010000081.1 GCA_947628095.1 uncultured Bacilli bacterium
ATTGTAAAAATCTAGAATAATCGTATAAAAAATTAGCAATTTATATGCTAAGTTTTTATACGTTTTTTTAGTGTTAAGAAAAAGGAGGACAATATGAAAGATAAAAGAAAAATAGGAATAATAGTAACAGTAGTAGTAATGTTATTAACAGTATTTGGAGTAACATATGCATTTGTAAATTTTACTTTAAATGGTAATGAAAATTCAGTTCTTGTAACAGGAGACATCTATATGAACTATACTGAAACTAATCAAATTAATTTAACAGATGCAGTTCCAATGGATAAAGATGCTGCATTAAAGTTAAATGATAATATCTTTAATTTTACAATAACAGGGAAAAACCA
Organism: uncultured Bacilli bacterium; assembly: GCA_947628095.1. GTDB lineage: Bacteria > Bacillota_I > Bacilli_A > RF39 > UBA660 > RUG591. Next base: position 348 of record CANQYO010000081.1, read on the forward strand.
AAGTAAGAAAGATATCTATTATGGAATAAGTATAGTTTATGGAGAAGAACAAGCAAATAAAACTAGATTAAAAGATGAGGATATAGATGTATATCTTACAAGTGGAGAAGATGTATTAGTAAATGCTAATAGATACAAATCACTTAATGATACAAGAATATGGGCAGAGAAAATAGATGCTAATACAGAAAATTATACTAAAGATTATTCATTAAGATTATGGGTAGACGAGAGTGTAATAATATCAGATACAGATGCTAATAAAGATTATACTCAGGATGTATGGAATAATAGTTATGCTAGTTTTAAAGTAAAAGTGGATGGTAATTTAAATGAAATGAATATACCTTTAAGTGTAGATAATAAAGATACATATTATGAACACGGAGAAGAGTATATCTTAGTATCAATTAGTAATTACTTAAACCCACATGAAGCAGGGTTAAATTTAGCATCACTTGATACAATGAAATTAGAAATAACATCAAATAATAATGATTTAATGTTTACATATTCAGATAGTGAAGCAGGTTCTTCAACTGAAAAGAAAAACATATTAGATTTAACATATAGTTTCAATGAAAACAAAGTAATAAATATAAAAGTATTTCCAACAAGTAATTCATATTCTAAAATAGATACAGATATAAATATAAAACTAACAAAAAATGATACTGAAACATTTGAGATGTTAAAGAAAATACATATAGACGAGATAACAAGCACATGTATCAAAAAAGGATATAATAATTTATCAGATTGTTTATTGATAACAGAACAAATGAATGCAAGTAATGTAAATGAAGCAAAAGAAGCAATTAAAGCTAAAGGAGAAGTAACCTTAAGTCAAACAAGTGAACAAGCCAATGAGAATGGAATGTATAAGACAGTAGACAATGATGGAGATACATACTTTTATAGAGGAGATGTTAAAAACAACAATGTTAAGTTTGCAGGTTTCTATTGGAAGATAGTAAGAATAAATGGAGATGGTTCAATAAGATTAATCTATAATGGAAACCATGCCAATGCAACCGGAATGGAAGCATCAAGTGTAACAGGACAAGGAGAAGCATATAATTTAAGGTTAGACGACTCAACCTATGTAGGATACATGTATGGTGAAAATTTTTCTGAAACACCGATTAAAACTGAAAAGTTTACAATTAAAGATGAGCAAGTAACAAATAAATATTGGTTTGCAGATGCTTATACAACAAATTCAGAAGAAAGAGCTTTTAAATTATCAGGAAATATGACTCAAAGCACGTTTTTTGATTGGACTACAACAGCTAATGATAAAAAATATACTTGTAAATTAGAAAATTCAAATGAAAAATGCAAAATTTTAATAGAGATGATAGAAGTAAATTCTAATACTGATATTAAAGGATATTATTATTCTTATAGTTCAATTAGTTATGAAGGAACAAGAGAAAATATGATAGGCAGTAATGCTAAAAATATACTTGAAAATTGGTATACAAATACTTTAGAAAATAGAAAAGAAGTTGGAATTAATGTAACGAATTACATAAGTAATGATGCAACTTTTTGCAATGATAGAAGTTTATCATCACAAGAAGAAAATGGAGATGGTTTCAATCTAGCGCCACCAACATATTATGGTGCATATGATAGAATATATAATAATCATACTGCAAGTTTAATTTGTCCTGATGTAGAGTATGATTTGTTCAGTGCAAAAGGTAGTGAAGGTAAAGGAAATCAAAAATTAGAAAAACCAATAGGATTAATAACAGCTGATGAAGTAGAATATAGTGGTTCACTTGCTGCATATAGTGCTAAATTCAAAAATTTTTATCTTTACTCTGGAGATTATTATTGGACGATGTCACCACGTAGTTTTTTTGGAGAAGATGGTAGTCGTATGTGGCGTATGACGCCATCTGGCACTTTTACAGGGCAAGAGGTTAATAAAAATACAATTGGTCTACGTGCAGTTATCAATTTAAAATCAGATGTATTAGTTAAGAACGGGAATGGCACAATGGACGACCCATACACAGTAAAGTTAGCTTAGGTAATGAATGAGAATAATAAGAATATAAAAAATAAAAAATAGAATTAAAGAGCATAAATTAGAAAAACTAGTTTTTGCTTTTTTTATATAAATAAGAAAAAAAATAAAAAAAAGTTTAGAAATTTTAAAAATATTGAAAAAAAACGAGTATATAATAATAGGATGATAGAAAATTCCTAGGAAGGAGGTAA